>CAYRJP010000005.1:0-14554 GCA_964424425.1 uncultured Bacteroidales bacterium
ATACATATTTATACGTTTGGCAGCAGAGCCTTTTTGTGGATTTGCCAAATGTTTTTGAGTGCGTTTTTCGTGCGGTAAAGCAAAAAAAACATCCCAAAAAAACGAAATAGCATCTTTTATATTACCTTTTTGTTTATAGCCTTGGTTAAAAACCGATTCGATACCGTTTAGATTTTTGTAAATATTTTGCAACGATTTTAAAAAATACATGCAATCGATGCCGTTAAATGTTCGGTAAACAAATTTATTGAAAACATTAAGTTCTTTTAGCGAATGATTTATAATAAAATCATAAGGAGCAAAATCCATCCAAGCAATAAGTTGATTTGCCGATTTTAAAATTGCTTTACGATTACCCCAAGCTATTGTGGCAGCAAGAAAACCTGCAATTTCAATATCTTCTTTTTTTGAAAAATTATGAGGAATTGAAACAGGGTCGGATTCAATAAAATCGGGGCAATTATATTTATTAACTTTTTCGTCTAAAAATTCTTTCAGCTGACTTGTATTATACATAATAAGAGAATTTAGTGCATATTATATACACTTTTATAAAAAAAACTCGTGTAAATATAAAATAGATTGATATAAGTTGTCGTATTTATATCAAAAAATTATATTTTTGGCAGAATTGTAATAATCTGTTTATGAGTATCATTTAATGTTTAGTCTCGAATTTTTTCTAAAAGGTTTATTAATAGGAGTAATTGTTTCTGCACCAATGGGTCCGATAGGAGTGTTGTTGGTGCAAAAAACCGTAAATAAAGGCAGAGCAATAGGATTTTTATCGGGGTTGGGAGCTGCAACAGCCGATACTTTTTATGCTATTATTGCTGTTTTCGGAGTAACTTTTATAACAAATTTTTTGGCAAAAAATCAACTTCTTTTTCAGATAGTGGGAGTGACGGTATTGTTAATACTCGGAATAAGAATGGTTTTTAACGATCCCGTAAAACAACTACGCTTATCGCAAATACACTATAAAAAACGAACAGCGGTAAAAGACTATTTATCGGTTTTGTTTTTAACAATATCAAATCCCCTGACAATAATATTTTTTGGTGCAGCATTTACAATGTTAGGATTATTTGCTAATAACGACAGTCACCGCAACAATTTGTTTTTGGTAGCAGGAATCTTTTCGGGAGCTGTATTGTGGTGGTTTTTACTCACTTATGTTGTAAGTATTTTCAGAAAACGATTCCGATTACGGAATATTTTTATCCTTAATCGCATAAGCGGTATTGCAATAATTTCACTTTCTATTTTAGCAATTATTAAATTTTTCTTTTTTAAATAAAAAGCAATTAATTTTATAAGTTGTTCCCGACAGGTTTATAAATTGCCAACATGCTATTACCCACACTGTCTTCAGATATTATTTTTCCTGTAATTTGAGGAGACGAAATACCTTTTTTAAATTCAATGTTTCCCGTAAAAATACGGGCTTCGTCCCACAAGTTATTTTCAATAAATGAATTTAACAATTGTTGTCCACCCTCAACAAATAAGCTGTTTATCTCTTTTTTGTAAAGAAAATCAATTAACTCATTTAAAAAGTTTTCGCTAAAATCAAGTTTTTTGTATTCAATATTATTTTCTTGTTTATTTTTAATTTTATTTAAAACAATGGTAGGAACAGTTTTATCAAATAAAAACAGATTTTCGGGCAATTTCAAGTCTTTATCAATAACAATACGCAAAGGCGATTTTCCAGCCCACGACCGTATATTAAGTTTAGGATTATCTATTGCAACGGTGTTTGTGCCTACCATAATAGCTTGTACTTCGGTTCGCCACTTGTGAACAAGCGAACGGCATACTTCATTGGTAATCCAATTGGGTTTTTGTTCATCGGCATCGGTTCTTATTTTATCAATAAATCCATCGGTTGTTTGTGCCCATTTTAAAATTATGTAGGGGCGTTTTTTTGCATGAAAAGTTATAAATTCCTTATTCAAACCTCTACACTCTTTTTCAAGAACACCAACCTTTACATCACATCCCGCATTTTTTAGTTTTTTTATTCCCAAGCCGTTTACCTTTGCAAAAGGGTCTTGCATACCTATCACTACTCTCGGTATTTTATGCGATGCTATTAAATCGGCACACGGTGGTGTTTTTCCGAAATGAGCACAAGGTTCAAGGCTTACGTATATGGTAGATTTTTGCAAAAGTGACTTATCGTAAACCGAATTTATGGCATTAACTTCGGCATGAGCTTCGCCGTATTGCATGTGATAACCTTCGCCTATTATTTTGCCTTCATACACAATTACCGCCCCCACCATAGGATTCGGAGCAACATTTCCCTTACCTTTTTCGGCAAGTTGAATACAACGCAACATAAACAATTCATCACTGTTTTTATTATTCATTGTATGTTTTTTTTACTTTTGACACGGTTTTTCAAATATGTATCAAAAATACATTTTTATAAATAACTTAGTATAAATTGTCGTTGTTAGTTTTTTTATTTATTAAAAAATATTAATTCGGCAGCATAAAATAACAATCACAACGCAATGACAAGCAGCATAAAAAAAACAAGCGATAAATTTAAACAAGAATTAAAAGATATTTACTCTTTGAGTGAAATACAACAGATTTTGTTTATGATTTTTGAGAAATATGCGAATTTGTCAAAAGTTGAAGTAATAACATATCCCGAAAAGGAGCTGAAACCGAAAGAAAGCATTGATATTGAAAATGCACTTTTAAGATTAATAAAATACGAACCTGTTCAATATATTTTGGGAGAAACAGAATTTTACGAATTAAAATTTTATGTAACAGATGATGTTTTGATTCCCCGCCAAGAAACCGAAGAGTTGGTTGATTATATTGTTAAAAATTACAAAAAAAAGAATCATTTGAAAATAATTGATTTTGGGACAGGAAGCGGTTGTATAGCAATAAGCCTTTCGGCAAATTTACCGAAGAGTGATGTTTATGGCGTTGATATTTCGCGTAAAGCAATAAAAACAGCTCGTAAGAATGCAGAATTAAATAATACGGATATTCATTTTATTGAAAATGATATTTTAAATCTTGATTTTAGTATCTTGCCTCAAGATGTTGATATTATTGTAAGTAATCCGCCTTATGTTTGCAATAGTGAAAAAAAACTTATGCAAAAAAATGTTTTGGAATACGAACCTAAAACGGCACTATTTGTGGAAGACAGTAATCCTTTGGTTTTTTATGACAAAATAGCAGATGCGGGAATAAAATTATTAAAAAAAGAGAGGTTGATTATTTTTGAAATAAACGAAAAATTTGCATTACAAATGCAAAACCTTCTTACAAACAAAGGATATAAAAATATTGAAGTAATAAAAGATTTAAACAATAAAAATAGAATAGTAAAAGCAGTACTATAAAAGCACAAAAATTTTTTCAGTGAAAAAACAGTTAATAATAAAAAAATGACAGCCGCAACAATTTTACTCGGAACGATTCTTTTAATTGCTGTAATTGGTATTATTTATGCTATTGCAATAAAATCAGAAAAACAGTAATAATGAAAAATTCATATTATATATTAGATTAGCACCACGGTTTAACGTGGTGAAAACTTTTAATCAATAATCAATGGCAGCCTGTTTCTAACAGGCTTTTAAATTAAATTTTGCAGCATATTTTAATTAATATAAGTAATTCTAAATAGTTTTATTTTATAGCAAAAAAACAAAAAATAAGGCATTGTATTTGTTTGCACTATTTATTTGTAAAAACAAAATTAAAAATCATTACCTTTGATGCAAATTTTTAAAAAAATATGACAAAAAATACTGATTCCGTAAGTTTAAAAGATTTTGTAGTAGAAGCTATAAAAGAGAAAAAAGGCAAAGAGATTAAAGTTTTGGATTTAAGAGAATTAGACCAGTCGATAGCAGATTACTTTATTATCTGCCATGGTGATTCAAATACGCAAGTTGATGCAATATCCGATTTTATCGACAGGCAAACGCGAACGGAACTTCAAGAACATGCTTTACATAAAGAGGGAACAGATAATCTTCAATGGGTTTTGCTTGATTACGGAGAGCTTGTAGTTCATGTTTTTCAAGAAGAATTCCGCAGATTTTATAATCTCGAAGATTTGTGGGCTGATGCCAAAACTGAGTTAATAGAAGATTAGTTAAATATAATAGATACAACATTTAAATGAGCGAACAAAAACAAAATAATAATAATAATAATAAAAACCTTGGATTTGGCAATAAACAAGGTAATCAACAGGGAGCAAATAAAAAACCCAAATTTAACATAACATGGGTGTATGGTATTATTATAGCATCTATAATGATTATGATGTTTGTTCCTATGGGTAGTCAGCCTGTTGAAATAATGTGGAACAGGTTTGAAACAAAAATGGTAAAAACACATGCAGTAGAAAAAATAGAAGTTGTAAATAAAGAGCGTGCCGAAATTTATATTAAAAAAGACAGGAAAGACGACCCTGAATTCAGTGATATAAAAAAAGGAGGAGCATCAAGTATGAGTGTTTCGTCTGCCGATTATTTTATAACAATAGGTTCTATCGACCGGTTTGAAGCTCAACTTGATGAAGCTCAACAGGGCTTTTCGCCGTCGGAGCGTATTCCCGTAAGATATGTGAAACGCGAAAATCACATGGATTGGATTATCAGTTGGATAATTTTTCCGTTGATGCTTATAGGAGTGTGGCTGTTTATTTTCAGAAGAATGGCAGGCTCGGGAGGAGCAGGCAGTCAAATATTTAACATCGGAAAATCAAAAGCAAAGGTTTTTGATAAAGAAAATGCCGAAGTAAAAGTTGATTTTAACGATGTAGCAGGGCTTGAAGAAGCAAAGGTTGAAATAAAAGAAATTGTTGATTTTTTGAAACAACCTGAAAAATATACCAAATTGGGAGGGAAAATACCCAAAGGAGCATTACTTGTAGGACCTCCCGGAACAGGAAAAACACTATTGGCAAAAGCCGTTGCAGGAGAAGCTCATGTGCCTTTCTTTTCAATGTCGGGGTCTGATTTTGTTGAAATGTTTGTTGGAGTAGGAGCTTCTCGTGTGAGAGATTTGTTTAAACAAGCTAAAGAAAAAGCTCCGTGTATAATTTTTATTGACGAAATTGATGCAATAGGTAGAGCCAGGGGAAAAAATCCGAATATGGGAGCAAATGACGAAAGAGAAAATACTCTTAATCAGTTGCTTACCGAAATGGATGGTTTTGGAACCAATAACGGAGTTATAATATTGGCAGCTACAAACCGTGCCGATATTCTTGACCGTGCATTACTGAGAGCAGGACGTTTCGACAGACAAATACATGTGGAATTGCCCGACTTAAAAGAGAGAAAAGAGATTTTTAAAGTTCATATGCGTCCGTTGAAAAAGCTTGGTGATAAAGTAAGCCCTGAATTTTTGGCAAAACAAACACCCGGATTTTCGGGAGCCGATATAGCAAATGTTACCAACGAAGCAGCTCTTATTGCTGCACGTAAAGGAAAAGACAGAATTGAAAAGCAGGATTTTTTGGATGCTATCGACAGAATAATCGGCGGGCTTGAAAAAAAGAATAAAATAATATCGGTAGAAGAGAAAAAAACAATAGCTTACCACGAAGCCGGACACGCAACAGTGAGCTGGATACTTGAATACGCCAATCCGTTGATAAAAGTTACAATAGTGCCGCGAGGACAAGCATTGGGAGCTGCTTGGTATTTGCCCGAAGAGCGGCAACTTACCACAAAAGAACAAATGTTTGACGAAATGTGTGCTGCACTTGGCGGAAGAGCTGCCGAAGAACTGTTTTTCGGGAAAATATCTACCGGAGCTTTAAACGACCTTGAAAAGGTTACAAAGCAGGCTTACTCTATGGTTACATATTTTGGAATGAGTGATAAAATAGGTAATATAAGTTATTACGATTCAACAGGACAAAATGAATATGCTTTTAATAAACCGTATAGTGAAAAAACAGCGGAACTTATTGATAATGAAGTTAAAAAAATAATAAACGAAGCATATAAAACTGCCAAAGAGCTATTAAAAAAATATAAAGAGCAGCACAATAAATTGGGCGAAATGCTACTCGAAAGAGAAGTATTGTTCTCAGAAGATTTAGAAAGAATTTTAGGACCTCGTCCTAACGGTAAGAATCCGAATATCGGCGATGATGATTTTGTTGAAGTAAAAAGAGAAGAAAAAGAGAACATTGTAGATACAGATAGTAAAGTCGAAGAATCCGAAGAAAAAAAATCTTAAACGGATGGAAAAAGATTGGGCGTTAATTTTTTCAACAGCAAAATTATATATAGCTGAAATGGTAAAGAATGTCTTAGAAGATAATGATATTCAGGCTGTTATTATTAACAAACAAGATTCTTTTTATCTTTTCGGAGATATTGAAGTTTATGTAAAGCCTGACGATGTTATTAGGGCTAAGTTTTTAATAAAAGATTTTTAATTGTGAACAGTTTTTTTAAGCGAACAATTACGGGAACATTGTTTGTTGTTGTTTTATCGGGAGCAATATTGTGGCATCCACTTTCTTTTTTTATTCTATTTTTAATTATAAATATTCTTGCATTGCGAGAATTATATCTAATGGCACTTGCAAGCAAATCGCATCCGCAAAAATATTACGGTAGTATTATTGGTGCAATGGTATTTATATCGGGATTTTTGTGGTATAATTTCAGTTATGGAGCTTTTTTAAGTTTAATACTTATTCCGGCATTTTCTTTTATTCTTATATTTGAATTATATCGCGATTTAAAACATCCGTTGTTAAATGTATCAACAACCGTATTCGGAATATTTTACATATCACTTCCGTTAATGCTGTTAAATCATATAGTATATCTTACGGGAGAATACAGCGGAAAAATATTGTTATTTATTTTTATATTAATATGGGCATCCGATACCGGAGCATATTTGTTAGGTGTAACATTTGGTAAACATCGTCTGTTTGAACGAATATCACCTAAAAAGTCGTGGGAAGGTTTTTTTGGCGGACTGATAGTTTCACAATTAGCAGCATTTTTTATTGCAAAATATTCGGGAACATTAGTTTTTATACACTGGGGTGTGATAGCGGCAATAATAGCAGTATTCGGCACATTGGGAGATTTAGTTGAGTCAATGATAAAACGCAGTATAGGAATTAAAGATTCGGGAAGATTATTGCCCGGTCACGGTGGAGTACTCGACAGATTTGATAGTCTTGTTTTTACAATACCACTTATTTTTACATATTTGTATATTTTTATAAAATAAGTTATAATTGTAAAATTATAAAATTACAGAAAGATGAAGATACATAAAGCGGGATATGACGTTATTTTGGTATATGCTTTAATAGCAATATCAATAGTTCTATTATTGATATATTTTAACGTTTCTCGGTATATTTTATATCCTGCATCGATAGCGTTTTTTATACTGTTTTCATTTATAATACGTTTTTTTCGGTCACCGAAACGTAATATTAGTATTAGTAACAATCAAGTAATTGCCCCTGCTGACGGTAAAGTTGTCGCTGTTGAAGAGGTTGACGAAAAAGATTTTATTAACGAAAAACGCATACAGATATCAATATTTATGTCAATATGGGATGTCCATATAAATTGGATTCCTGTTTTGGGGAAAGTTCTTAGCACCGAACATTTCAGTGGGCGTTATATGGCAGCGTGGTTGCCTAAATCTTCGGAAGAAAACGAACGACAAATAACATTGATTGAGAGTGTAAACTCAGGTAAAATATTGGTGCGACAAATAGCCGGAGCCATTGCTCGCCGTATTATTACTTACGTAGATAAAGGTGAAGAAATTAAAATAGGAAAACAACTGGGATTTATACGTTTTGGCTCGCGTGTTGATGTACTTATACCCGTAAATTCAGATATTAAAGTAAAACTTAATGATAAAGTAAAAGGCGGAGAATCATTAATTGCCGAATTACCGAATAGTTAATGTTATTTTACAATAAATAATTTTTCTGCTCTTTAATAGAAAAAAAAACTTAAATAAGTTTTATTTATTACATATAGAATTATAAATTTGTCAACTAATTAATAATCTAATTTTTTTGATATGGCTTATAAAATTTCAGATGATTGTATAGCTTGTGGAACTTGTATAGCAGAGTGTCCCGTAGAAGCTATTTCTGAAGGTGATATTTATGTGATAGATCCTGATGCATGTACAGACTGTGGTTCTTGCGTAGAAGTTTGTCCTGTTGATGCAATTTCACCTGCAGAATAAAGAAAAGAAAATTTTAAAAAACAATAAGAGAGTCTGATTTTTATCAGGCTCTCTTTGTTTTTTTTTATGTTTTTAATATACATAGCCCTTTTTGTAAAATAAAATTTGATAATTAGGCACAATTATTGCTTTGCTTTTGCATTAAACTTAAAATGCAAAAAATTAATGTATATTTGTTTAACATTTAACGACAAACTATATTATTATAATGTTTTTTACCAGTAAATATACGCCACGGTGGATAGTATTTGTAATAGATTTATTTATAAGTATTGCAAGTATTTCTCTTGCTTATTTGTTGCGATTTAATTTTGAAATACCCGAAACCAATGTAGCATCACTCTATTTTATAATTCCGTTTGTAGCAATAGTACGTATTATAAGCTTTATTATCGGACGAACATTTGCCGGAATAGTCAGATATACAGGCATGTATGATGCACAGCGTATTTTTATTACAATATTTTTCGGAAGTTTATTTATAGCCGGAGTGAATATTATTAGCTACTATTTTATTACAAAAGCTTTTGTAGTTCCTTTTTCGATATTAATAATAGATTTTTTTATTACTGTATTTTTTATGACATCATTAAGGTGGCTTGTGAAAATTGTTTTTTACGATTTAAGAAAATCTCCTCTGCAAATAAAATATACAGCAATATATGGAATAGGACCAGCGGCACTTGCGGCACGCAATACATTAGAACAAGATATTGAAGTAAAATATAAAGTAGTCGTATTTTTTGATGATATATCTGAGAAAAGCATAAAAAAGATTGATGGTATTCCTATTTATCCTATATCGGATATAGAGACATATTTTGTTAGAAATAATATTGATTATTTAGTTCTTGCTCGTCCGTTTGAATCGGTAGAGGAAAAAACAAAACTGATTGAGTCATCGTTAAAATATAATGTTCAAGTTTTAACAGTGCCAAGTGTTGACAGTTGGGCAAACGGGGAGCTTAGTTCTAAACAAATCCGACAGGTAAAAATTGAAGAATTGCTTGAGCGTGATCCTATTCAGCTTGATGTTGAAAAAATAGAATCGCATATTACCGATAAAAATGTAATGGTAACAGGGGCTGCAGGCTCTATAGGTGGCGAAATGGTAAGACAAATCATAAAGTTTAAACCTAAGAATCTTATATTATTCGATCAAGCTGAAACGCCATTGTATGATATTGAAATGGAGTTGAGTGAATATAACGATGTATGTAATTTTCATGTTGTAATAGGAGATATAATTAACAAGGATAGAGTAGAATCGGTATTTAAAAAGTTTAAGCCCGATTTTATTTTTCATGCAGCAGCTTATAAGCATGTTCCAATGATGGAAAATAATCCTGTTGAAGCTGTAAAAAATAATATTTTCGGAACAAAAGTAATTGCTGATTTAGCAGTAAAATATTCGGTAAAACGTTTTGTAATGGTCTCTACCGATAAAGCTGTTAATCCTACAAATGTGATGGGAGCATCAAAAAGAATTTCCGAAATATATATTCAATCATTAAATGAACATTCGGAAACATCGTTTATTACAACACGATTCGGAAATGTTCTCGGCTCAAATGGTTCGGTTATTCCGCGTTTTAGAAAACAGATAGCCGAAGGAGGTCCCATTACGGTTACTCATCCGCAAATTACCCGCTTTTTTATGACAATACCCGAGGCTTGTCAATTGGTTCTTGAAGCAGGAACTATGGGCAATGGTGGAGAAATATTTATTTTTGATATGGGTAAATCGGTTAAAATTGTTGACCTTGCAAAAAAGATGATAAAACTTTCAGGACTCAGATTAGGAACTGATATTCAAATTATTTATACAGGACTCAGACCCGGCGAAAAACTCTATGAAGAACTGCTTGCCGATAAAGAAAATACTATCCCTACTCATCATCCTCAGATTATGATAGGAAAAGTAAGAAAATATGATCTTAACAATGTAAAAATAGAAATTAATAATTTAATAGCTTTAACAGAAGAGCAAAACAAAATGAAAATTGTAGCTCAAATGAAAAAAATAGTTCCTGAATTTATTAGTAAAAACTCTATTTACGAACAATTAGATACTTAAGGAATTATAAATTCAACCTCTTTAAAATAGAAAGAACTATACTTTCCGTTGGTGGTTTTAAGTGTTAATTTTCCGTCAGTGTCAACAGATACTATTTTTGCAACAAACTGATTATTATTAGCTTTAAAGTCATGAAAGCCTTTGTCCCAAAATATATGCGAAGAGTATGCATCGTTTATTTTTTCAAACCAACCGTCAGATAAAATTTCATACCATATAGTAATCTGTTTAACAATACCCTCAAGAAGAGTGAAATTATTAAAATCTTTTTTGAAAATCTTTTTTAAAGATATGGGATTGGGAGCATTACTTGTGAAAACTTCTTGATTTACATTAATACCTATACCTACAACCGAATAATTTACTTTATTACCGATAAGTTGATTTTCGATTAAAATACCTCCGAGTTTTTTATTACAATAATAAATATCGTTAGGCCATTTTATTTTAAAACATTTTTCGAGGCTGTTTAAATAATCTATTATACCAATAGATACAGCTTTTGATATTAAAAACATATTTTGAGCATCAATGTATTTTGGCCTTAACAAAATACTGAATGTAAGGTTTTTACCCGGTTCACTTTCCCAATAATTACCATTTTGTCCTTTACCGTTTGTTTGATTTTTGGTAACAACAATAAATCCTTCGGGAAGTTCCTCTTCAACGGCAATTTTCTTTAAATGATCGTTTGTTGAAGATACCTCTTTAACCTCAATGTAATTAATATTATTCACTTGTGATTTTCTAAGTTGTTTATTACTAATGGATTTGAGTAAGTAAAATTACAAACATTAATAATGAAAAGCAATTTTAAACGGTTATAATTTTTTTAAATTAACTTTACCGTTTTAAATAAAAATATCGGTGAATCTTCAAAAAAAAGAAATAACAACACTTATTAAGCAAAAAGCTCTTAAAATAGGGTTTAATGCTGTCGGAATATCAAAAGCTGAAAAAATTGATGGTTTTTCGCAAAAATATCATGAATGGTTAAAAGCCGGCTATCATGCAGGTATGGACTATATGGAGCGAAATATCGAAAAAAGAGAAAACCCGAAAATCCTTGTTGAAGAAGCAAAATCAGTAATATCATTATTAACGTCATATTATCCCGAACAAAAGCAGCCTGCAAATATTCCGCAAATAGCGAAATACGCTTACGGAGTTGATTATCACTTTGTTATTAAAGATATGATGAGGCAGCTTTGGGATTTTATTGCGGAACAATTTCCCGAATTAAATGGTAGAATTTTTGTTGATTCGGCTCCTGTGCCTGATAAATATTGGGCGGTAAAATCAGGATTGGGATGGATTGGTAAAAACAGTTGTTTGATAAATAAAAAAACAGGCTCATTTGTTTTTATCAGCGAACTCATAATAAATATTGAACTTGACTACGATAATTCTTTTACAAAAAACTATTGCGGAACATGCACAAAATGTATTGATGCTTGTCCCACAAATGCAATTGTAAGCGAAGGCAAATTAGATAGTAATCGGTGCATTTCTTATCAAACCATTGAAAATAAAACCGATACAATACCTGCTGAATTAAAAGGAAAATTTAGCAATCGCCTTTTCGGATGCGATATTTGTCAAGATGTATGCCCATGGAATAAAAATCCGATAACAACCGAAATAGAACAATTTAAACCCGATGAGTTTATATTTTCACTGACAAAAGAAAAATGGGAGCAAATGGATAATATGGAGTTTAATAAACTTTTTAAAAATTCGCCTATTAAAAGAGCAAAGTTATCGGGAATAAAAAGAAATTTGAAATTTCTTGATAATCTAAATTCAATATAACACCTCTGTTTTTTCGTGTTTATTATTATCTTTGCCGAAATTTGATTTTATTTTCAACAATATAATAAAACAAAAATGAAGAATTTTAAGAGATATACTATTACCTCGGCATTGCCATATGCCAATGGACCTGTTCATATTGGGCATCTTGCGGGAGTTTATATTCCGGCTGATATTTATGCACGTTATTTACGCGGTAAGGGTGAAGATGTAGTATTTATAGGCGGTTCCGACGAACATGGTGTGCCTATTACAATAAAAGCAAGAAACGAAGGCGTTACACCGCAAGATATTGTTGATAAGTATCACGAAATTATAAAAAAATCGTTTGCCGATTTGGGTATCTCTTTTGATATTTATTCACGAACAACATCAAAAACTCATCATAAAACAGCATCGGCATTTTTCAAAAAATTATACAACGAAGGTAAATTTATTGAAAAAACATCGGAGCAATATTACGACGAAGAAGCAAAACAGTTTCTTGCCGACCGTTATATTAAAGGCACATGTCCGCATTGCGGTAACGAAGAAGCTTACGGCGACCAATGCGAAGCGTGTGGAACATCGCTTAGCCCACTCGATTTGATAAATCCAAAATCGACACTTAGCGGAAGTAAGCCCGTAAAAAAAGAGACAAAGCACTGGTATTTGCCGCTTGATAAACATGAACCATTTTTACGAAAGTGGATTCTTGAAGAACATAAAGAGTGGAAACCTAATGTTTACGGACAATGTAAATCGTGGTTAGATACAGGATTACATCCGCGTGCGGTAAGCAGAGATTTGAATTGGGGAGTTCCCGTTCCTGTTGAAAATGCCGAAGGCAAAGTTCTTTATGTGTGGTTTGATGCTCCGATAGGTTATATTTCAAACACTATTGAATGGGCAGAAAAAGAAGGTAAAGACTGGAAAAAATATTGGCAAGACGAAGATGCTCGTTTAATACATTTTATCGGTAAAGACAATATTGTTTTTCATTGCATTATTTTTCCTGCAATGCTAAAAGCTCATGGTGATTATATCTTGCCCGATAATGTCCCCGGTAATGAATTTTTGAACCTTGAAAACGATAAAATATCAACATCACGCAATTGGGCGGTTTGGTTACACGAATATCTCGAAGAGTTTCCCGGCAAACAAGATGTATTAAGATATGTGCTTGCCGCAAATATGCCCGAATCAAAAGATAACGATTTTACTTGGAAAGATTTTCAGGCACGAAACAACAATGAACTTGTTGCTATTTTGGGAAATTTTGTAAACCGCACAACTGTTTTAATGCAAAAATATTATAACGGAGCAGTACCCGCTCTTGGTGAATTAACCGATTTTGATAAAGAAACCATTGCCGAATTGCTTACTTATAAAGATAAAACAGAGAAAGCTCTTGATACTTTTCACTTTCGTGAAGCATTAAAAGAGGCTATGAATATTGCTCGTTTGGGTAATAAATACCTTGCCGATACCGAACCGTGGAAAGTTATTAAAACAGATGAGAAAAGAGTTGAAACAATTATGAATATTTGCACTCAGATAACAGCAAATCTTAGTATTGTTTTAGAGCCTTTTATGCCTTTTACTGCCGAAAAAATCAGGAAAATTTTAAATATTGAACCGTTAAGTTGGAATAATCTCGGTAAAACCGATTTAATAAAAAGCGGGCATGTAATTGAAAAGCCGTTTTTACTTTTTGATAAAATAGAAGATGCTGAAATAGAAGCACAGGTAAATAAACTTCTTGCAACTAAAAAAGCAAATGAGAGTAATAATATTCAGATTTCTCCTGTAAAAGATGAAATATCTTTTGATGATTTTGTGAAAACAGATATTCGCACGGGGACAATTCTTGAAGCCGAAAAGGTAGCAAAAACAAAAAAGCTGCTTAAGCTGCTTATTGATACGGGAATTGATAAAAGAACCGTAGTGTCGGGTATTGCTGAATATTATAAACCTGAAGATATTATCGGCAAAAAAGTAAGTATTTTGGTAAATCTTGCTCCGCGAAAAATCAGGGGAATAGAATCGCACGGAATGATTCTTATGGCAGAAAACCATGACGGAGAACTGGCTTTTATTTCGCCTGATAAAGATTTTGTAAACGGGTCAGAGATTAGATAGGATTAAAAAAACTTACTTTTTATTCCATCGGGAATATTCATCAATAATGGCGTTATACAGCATTTGAGCAATAATATGTCCGCCTTTGCGGTTAAAGTGAGTAAAGTCTTTTTGAGCCAATGGGGGAGAAGCAAAAACCCAACCCGGCATAGAATTTTTTCCGCCCATGGCTTTTTGTAAGTCCCAAAATGCACTGCCTGTATTCTTTGCTGCATTGCGTTGAGCTTGTTTTACAGCATCAATATTTGAATACGATTCAAAATAAGCTCCGTTACGATGTGCCATGTCAGA
>CAYRJP010000005.1:14654-28145 GCA_964424425.1 uncultured Bacteroidales bacterium
TTAAAATCTTTGGGAGTAGATAAAAAATCCCATTCAAATATTGTTGTAGCTTGTGTTTTATCAGGATTTTCAAACCAAATAAGCGAATCATTTACAAATCCTTTTACAATAATATTGTCGGGACAATTCCCGTAAAAAACTCTGCATTTTTTAAAACGGTTTACCGATGCGTAAGCCATTCCCGATTTTTTGAAATTAATCCATGCTTGCTTTTTATTTTCGGAACTGTCAATTATCAAGTCGGTCACATAATCGGTAAAACGGGCAAAACTTCCCATAACTCCAAATCTGCGAGGGTTTATTATGCTGTCTTTTTTATAATAAATAGAATATGTTTTCCAGTTTTTTGATGCCGAGTGTATGATAGAAGCCGATTCGGCATAACCGGGAGTAGCAGGCAGTAATCCCGGACCACTTCCGCCAAACCGACGTTGAAATTTGTTTCGCAAATATCCGGTAATTCTGTCGCCTTCAATTTGACTGTCGCCGTAATGCAATATACGCACACGTTTTTTCTTAGAGTGTTTTAATTTTTTAAAAAACGAAAATAAAACAGTGGAATCGCCGTCAGGATATTCAATATGGCGAATACGTTTTTTTAAAACACGGGTATTTACTTTAATGGTATCGTATTTCAGCGAATCTTTTTGAGCAATAGTATCTTTTTGTGGCAGTGAATCTGAGAAAATTATTTGTTTGTTCTCTTCAATTATTGATGAAATATCGGCATATTCTACTTTTTTTTGTTTAATATCGCTAAACGACCAATGAAATTTAAGGGTAAGATTATCTATATTTATCCCTTTTTCAGGAAAAAAAAGAGCTATCCCGAGTGTTAATATCAGAACAAATAATAAAAATATAAGTATTTTATAAGGTTTCATTTAAGCTAACCTGTAATTTTTATTTTCAATTTTTGACCTACCGATATTTTTGCGGCATTAGTAATACCGTTCCATTCCATAATTTCAGTTTCCGTTATTCCCGGAAATTTTTTTGCTATTTCCCACAAAGTATCACCGTGTTTTACTGTATATAATTCATATTCACCTTTTTTTAGTGGTTTTATCGGTTCAATCTTTTTTTCAACGACAGTTTTACCTATTGATGCTTGCTTTTGAGCAAACGACATGGTATTAATATTTTTATACTTATTTACTTTTGATTTATGAACATATACTTTTAATTTCTGTCCTGTTTTTATTCTGCTGTTTCTTAATCCGTTCCAATATTTTAAGTTAGATACCGAAACATGATACCAATCGGCAATAAAACCAAGATTATCGCCTGATTTTACTACATAAATTAATTTTACATGATTTTTAGTAGGAGGTGCAGGATAATATCTTGCATATTTTGGGGTTTTTGATAATGCTTCGGGGTTAAAATATACAGAGTCTTTATATTTAACAATAGAATCTTGCAAATCAATAAAGCGAGCTGTTTCTTCAAAAGGTAACCTTACGGCATAAGCCTTATCCTTACCGGGAATAATATCACGACGATATTGCGGATTGAGGTTGCGAAGTTTGTCAACAGGTATATTCATAACATGGCTTATCTGTTCAAGATGAATTCGTTTTGTTGTCATAACAGTATCGCATAAAACAGGCAAATCGCATTTTTGAGGAGTTAAATTATGCTCTTTGTAATAGTTCATAATATAAACGGTTGCAATAAATGCAGGCACATATCCTCTGGTTTCGCGGGGAAGATGATAATAAATATCCCAATAATTGTGTTTTCCGCCGCTTCGGCGTATAGCTTTGTTAACATTACCGGGACCGCAGTTATATGCAGCTATAACTAAAATCCAGTCATGGTAAATACCGTATAAATCATTAAGAAATTGAACTGCCGCATAGGTTGATTTTACAGGGTCGCGACGTTCATCAACAAAGCTGTTTATTTCCAGTTTATACATTTTGCCGGTATAATACATAAATTGCCACATTCCTGCTGCACCTACTCTTGATACTGCTTTGGGATTTAGAGCCGATTCTATTACAGGAAGATATTTTAACTCTAACGGTAAATTATTTGCATCGAGTATTTGTTCAAAAACAGGAAAATAGTAATCAGAAAGACCTAACATATTTTCAACTAAATCACGTCTTTTATGTGAATACATATGAATATAGTTTCTTACTATTTTATTGTAAGACATGTCAATAACAAGAGGTAAGCGGTCGAGACGTTCTTTATAAACAGAGTCAGGGAAATCAGGTATGTAAAGCGAATCAACGATGTTTTCGGCAACAAAAGAAGTGTTATTACCTGCTGTTGTTTGTTTGGTAAACCAAAGAGATACCAGGCTGTCGATTTCCGATTCAAAAACAATTTTGTTTGTGGCACTGGTATCGGAATAATTTATTGATGCAAATCCCGAAGATATTGTTACTAATAGAATAAGTGTTGTATGTATTATTTTATTTTGAATCATTTTAATAATTTATAAAGTTAAAAATTTATTGAGCATTTTAGCCCCAACGATGTTGAAGTGTTGGGAATACTGTAATTGTATTCGTTTATTAAAGTAGGTTCTATTTTAAATGATAAATCGTTGCTTACATCATAATTAAAAAGATGAGCATCAACATTAGCATCAAGAATTTGTAGAACATATAATAAACCTACGCCTATAATTGAAAGATCGCGATATCGTCGCCATGTATCTTTTCCGCTTTTAAGATTTTCAGAACTGCGTTTAGGGTAGGGGTCTTCAAGTCCTAATTCACCTTTTTCGATACGCAATTTTATTGCATAAGCATCTTTATATTTACTATAAATAGAATTATTGTAATTTACATAATAAATAAGTCCGCCAAAGCCGGCATAAATAATCGGAACTTTCCAGTATTTTTTATTGTAAATTTGTCCTAATCCCGGTAATACAGCTGAATAAAAAGTAGCTTTGTTTGGAGAATGACTGTAAACAAAAGTGCTGTCGGGAAATCTGTAATCAGGTGCGAATTGAGCTTTAGCTTTTTGAAAAAAAACCAAAGCTGTAAATATTAAGATTGTAAAAATAAATTTACGGATGATATTGCTTGTTTTAAACACAAAAAAATGTTCTTAAAATTATTTTGATTTATCAAGAATAGCAATAATTCGCTCCAAATCTTCATCTGAAGTAAAAGGGATAATAATTTTTCCTTTACCGTTTGTGCTTCGCTTAAATTGTATCTTTGATTTAAAAAAGTCAGATAGATGATTTTCCAAATCTTTATACTCGGTATTGGTGTTATTTTCTTTTTTTACTTCTGGTGCAGTATCAGCCGGTTCTTCTTTTATTTTACGAACCATCTCCTCAACTTTACGAACTGATAAACTATCGTTTATAATTTGTTCAAAAATATAAAGTTGGTCGTCGTTATCTTCAACAGTAACAAGTGCACGTGCATGCCCCATTGAGATAAGATTTTTTTTGATACCCAATTGAATTTCGGCAGGAAGTTTTAATAAACGCAGATAATTAGTAACGGTAGCACGTTTTTTGCCCACCCTGTCACTCATCTCTTCTTGTGTAAGTTTACATTCGTCAATTAATCGTTGGTAGCTTATGGCTATTTCTATTGCGTCTAAATCTTCGCGTTGTATGTTTTCAACCAAAGCCATTTCAAGCATTCCTTGGTCGTCGGCAGTTATTGTATATGCCGGTATTTTTTTAAGTCCTGCAATTTGAGATGCACGAAATCTGCGTTCACCCGATATAAGTTGATATTTTGTATCATTTATTTTACGAACGGTAATAGGTTGTATAATACCCATTCTTTCAATTGATTGAGCAAGCTCTGTTAAAGCATCCTCGTCGAATTCTGTTCGCGGCTGAAACGGGTTTGCTTCAATATATTCAATATTTATTTCATCTACTCCTGTGTTATTATCTGTATTAATATTTACTTTACCGGCATCCTCAATAAGAGCTCCAAGCCCTTTTCCTAACGCTTTTCTTTTTGCTGCTGACATTGATATATAAATTATTGAATGGTTTTACTTTCTGAGTCTATTTTTGTCATATTGTTTTTTTGCAAAATTTCGCGAGCCAAATTCAAATAATTTGTTGACCCGTTTGATGTTGCATCGTATAATACAATTGGTTTCCCGTAACTGGGAGCTTCGCTTAGTTTAACATTTCGTTGAACAAGAGTTTTAAATACCATATCTTCGAAATGACGCTGCACTTCTTCAACTACTTGATTTGATAACCTAAGTCTTGAATCATACATTGTGCATAAAAATCCTTCAATTTCCAATTCGGGATTTAAACGACTTTGAATAATTTTTATTGTATTTAAAAGTTTCCCTAATCCCTCAAGAGCAAAATATTCACTTTGAACGGGAATTATTACCGAATCGGCTGCTGTTAATGCATTTACAGTAATTAATCCCAATGAAGGAGAACAGTCAATAAGAACAAAATCATAATTGTCTTTTACCTTATTGATTACCATCTTCATTATTTTTTCACGATTGGGCATTTCAAGCATCTCTATTTCTGCTCCTACCAAATCAATATTCGAAGGTAAAATATCAAGTCCTGAAATTTCGGTATTCAATAAATTATCAGTAGGATTGGCATCATCTATTAAGCATTCGTATAGTCCTACTTTTATATTGTTTACATCAAATCCGAAACCCGACGAAGCATTACCTTGCGGGTCTGCATCTACAAGAAGAACTTTATACTCAAGAACAGCCAAACTTGCGGCAAGATTAATAGCAGTAGTTGTTTTTCCTACTCCCCCCTTTTGGTTTGCTAAAGCAATAACTTTTGCCATATTAATAAAATTAAATTGTTCAAAATATTAAATAAACAATATACTGTTAATTACCCGTTTACAATAACAATATACAAAAGTAAACTTTTGCAATTTAATGAAAATTATTATAAAATTTTATCTGTTGCTAAAAGATTAAAAAAATATTTATACAAAAATATCTGTTAATAAAATGCATCTGCTTTGTAATCTTAAATTTATGTTGTTAGTATTTTTTTTAATCTTTATTTTTTATAAATTTTCTTGTTGCATTTTTTTTGCTGCCTTGATATAGTGAGTATTTTCTGTAAGAACATTCCAACGGACCATTATACAATGTTATTTTTTCATCAGGTTTAAGCCCAACGAATTTTAATACATCAATATTGCTTCCTATCAGCCAGCAAGTATATCCTGCAAAATCAAGTTTTAATTTATCGCCTATTTTTTGGTAAAATATCTTTAAATCTGCAGGTTGTAGTCTTTCTCCGTATGGGGGATTGGTAATTATTACGGTATTGTCGGTGTTTGGCTTTATATCAAAAAAGTTTTGTTGTGTCACCGATATCTTTTTTGTTAAGAAGGCATTTTTAATATTTTCGTTTGCTATTGCTACAGCTGTAGGCGAAATATCACTACCCGATATTGTATATTTAAAATCAATCTCGTTAAATGATTCTTCGGCTACATCATCAAACAGGTCTGCATCAAAATCGTTCCAGTTTTCGAATCCGAATCTTTTGCGATAGGTTCCGGGTGCAATGTTATAAGCCATCATTGCCGCTTCAATAAGTATTGTCCCTGAACCACACATAGGATCAACAAAATTGCTGTTTATATTCCAGTCCGAAAGTTTTATCATTCCTGCAGCCAACACTTCATTTATCGGAGCTTTTACGGTTTTTATTCTGTAGCCTCTTTTAAATAAGGGATCGCCTGAGCTGTCTAAAAGTATTGTGCAATCTTTTTCAGATATATGGATATGTATTTTCAAATCGGGTGACATTGTATTTACATCGGGTCTTTTACCTTGACGGCGACGAAATTGATCAACAATGGCATCTTTCACTTTAAGTGAAACATATTTTGAGTGAGTAAATGTTTTACCGAAAGTAACAGCTGATACCGACAGTGTATCATCAACACTCATATATTTATTCCAGTTGATTTTACCAACATTTTTGTATAGTTGGTCTTCGTTTTCGGCAGTAAATTTTAACAGTGGTTTTAATATGGCAATGGCTGTGCGAACATGATAATTTGCTCTGTATATCATTGCTTTATCACCATCAAAAATCACAGCTCGGTTTTGAATTTCAACATTTTTTGCTCCGATAGATTTTAGCTCGCTGGCTAATACTCCCTCTAACCCTTGAAATGTTTTTGCAACTAATTTGAATACCTCTTCTGATTTTTCCAACTTCATAGAAATTTAACGTAAAAAAGTAAGCGAAGAAACAAAAGCATTATTAATTATGCAAAAAATATTACAAAAAATAATTAATACATACAACTGATTACAAAACACTAATATTAAGCAGTGTTTTTAAACAGTAATCTTGGTTTGTGATGCTTAAAGCTATATTTTACTTTTATTTTTTAATTTAAAGTACGATTAGTGAACAAAATTAATTGTAAATAAACATTAATTATTAATATGGATTCAAAAAAGGTATTAATACTTGGAGCAGGCATGGTTGCAGGTCCCATAATTAAATTCTTGTTACACAAAGGATTTTATGTAACAGTTGCTTCAAACACACAAGACAGAGCTTTGAAATTAATAAATAACAGCCCTAAAGGAGAAGCTGTGTATTGGGAAGCTGAAGATGAAAACAAGTTGGATGAACTGATAAGTAATCACGATTTAACAGTAAGTCTTTTACCCTATGCTTTTCATGTGATGGTTGCCGAAAAATGCATCAATCATAAAAAAAATATGGTAACAACATCGTATGTAAAGCCTGAGATGCAAGCTCTCGACCAAAAAGCTAAAGATGCGGGAGTTATTATTTTAAACGAATGCGGACTCGACCCTGGAATTGACCATATGTCGGCAAAAAGAATAATTGATACGGTTCACGGATTTAACGGTGAAATAGTAGAATTTTACAGTATTTGCGGAGCTTTGCCGGCACCTGAAGTTTCGCATGACAACCCGTTTAGATATAAATTTTCGTGGAGTCCCAAAGGTGTTGTTATGGCAAGTAACAACGAAGCACGGTTTTTACAAAAAGGTAAAATAATAAATGTGCAGGGTAAAGATATTTTTAAAAATCCGTTTATCATAGATGTTTCTGATATTGAAGAGCTTGAAGTATATCCAAACAGGGATTCAGTTCCATATATTGATATTTATGAAATTCCCGAAACGCAAACTATGTATAGGGGAACTTTCAGATATAAAGGATGGTGCGAAGCTCTTGATGCTTTAAAAACTTTAAACCTTACATCGCAGGATAAGCATGATTTTACAGACTTTACTTATGCTCAAATGACTGCTATGTTTGCCAATACCGAACCTACTCCCGAGTTAAAAGATAAAGTAGCTTCAATATTAAAAGTAAAAAAAGACTCTACAGCAATAAAAGCCCTTGATTTCTTAGGGTTGTTTGATGATAAACCAATGAACCGAAAAGAAGATTCGGCTTTTGAAATAGTATCCGATTTGATGATTGAAAAAATGATGTTGGAAAAGGGCGAAAGAGATATGACTGTTCTTAAACATGTTTTTCGTGCTCGCTATCCTGATGGACGAGAAGAAGTTATTACATCGAAATTAGTTGATTTTGGTGAACCCGACGGTGAAACATCTATTGCACGAACTGTTGCTTTACCTGCAGCATGTGCCGTTAAAATGATTCTTGAAGATGAAATTCAGATAAAAGGTATTCATATTCCTGTAAAACCGGATATCTATATTCCTATAATGCAAGAACTTGAACAAATGGGTATTGAACTGGTTGAAGAGTATGATTTGCCCCTTAGTAATATGATTTAAGAAATTTTTTATAATTTAATAAAAACACTTGTTACATTATTTGTGTAGCAGGTGTTTTTTTTATTAATAAACGATTGTCTGTTTTTAGATTGCATTTGTATAAAAAATTGTGCATATAATATTTTTTATAATATTTATATAGAATCATTCTAAAAAACTATTACTTTTGCAGCGTAATATTTTAAAAACAAAATAATTATGCCATATACAGCAAAACAGGTATTTGACGCTTTACGAAAAGTGATTCATCCTGAACAAAAAAAAGACATCATTACATTGGGAATGGTGCAAGAGGTGACAGTTGAGGGAAAGAAAGTTTCTTTTTCATTGGTTTTTAACAGTAAAAATTCAACAAACATTGCAAATCTTAAAAAGACTTGTGTTGAAGTAATTGAAAAAGAACTTGGCGAAGATGTTGAGATAAGAGGAAACATTAAAGCCACAACTATTGATGATGGAGAACCTCAACACGACGAAAAACCTTTATCGAGAGTAAAAAATATTATTGCCGTAGCATCGGGAAAAGGAGGAGTAGGAAAATCTACAGTGGCAACTAATCTTGCTGTTGCTCTTGCAAATTCGGGTGCTAAGGTAGGATTGGTTGATGCCGATATTTTCGGACCTTCAATACCGAAAATGTTTAAAGCTGAAAACGACCGACCCAGTGTTTTTAAAAGAGGCAATAAAGAAATTATTGAACCGGTAGAAAAATACGGTGTTAAGATTCTTTCAATCGGATTTTTTATTAATCCCGATGATGCCCTTGTATGGAGAGGTCCTATG
Source organism: uncultured Bacteroidales bacterium (assembly GCA_964424425.1). Taxonomy (GTDB): domain Bacteria; phylum Bacteroidota; class Bacteroidia; order Bacteroidales; family SZUA-534; genus GH45. The sequence continues at coordinate 23,199 of CAYRJP010000005.1, forward strand.
GCTACAGGAGCTTTAAATCAGTTATTGTTGCAAGGCGATTGGGGAGAATTGGATTATTTGTTAATTGACCTTCCACCCGGAACAAGTGATATTCATTTAACTCTTGTTCAATCAACTGCTGTAACGGGAGCTATAATTGTAAGTACACCGCAAGACGTTGCTTTGGCTGATGCTGTAAAAGGAATCAGTATGTTTAAGGGAGAAAAAATTAATGTGCCGGTATTAGGTCTTATTGAAAATATGGCTTGGTTTACACCTGCCGAATTGCCTGAAAATAAATACTACATTTTCGGTAAAGGCGGATGTGAGGCTCTTGCCAAAAAAATGAACATTCCGTTACTTGCTCAAATACCTATTGTTCAGAGTATTCGTGAAAGTGGAGATAATGGAGTGCCGGTTGCTGCCGATTCTGATTCTGTATTGGGTAAGGCTTTCGACGATTTGGCAAAAAATGTTGTCAATGCGGTAAATGAGCGAAACAGTAAATTATCGGCAACAAAAATTGTTGAGATAGACCCCAATGCAAGTTGCGGAGTGTAATTTTATAAATACAAAAAACACATACAATGGCTAAAATCAGAGAATTGAAAAATGAAGTTAATTATTTAACATTTGAAATAATAGAAGATTGCAATTCATTTATTTCGTATCATTCCGATAAAAAGGATGATGCCGTGAAATTAATTGAAAAAGCAGTGAAACTTAGAAATGAGTTGATTGAAAAAATCAACCATCCTAAAGAAATTTCAAATAAATATTTTAAAGAAATTAGAAACAACCTTATTACAGGTGCTGATAGTATTTTTGAAGAACTTCGTAAACTAATTTCATAATTTACTAAACTTTTAGAGGTTGTCAAAAAGACCTAACAGGTTTGTTTAATAAACAAATAAGTTCATGATTTTTATGTAATTTATAAATTTAAAACCTGTTAGGTCTAATTTTCATATTTCTTTGACATACTCTTTTATCTATTTTTAAAAAAGATGTTACGATTAGTCGCACTTCTTATTTCAATAGTTTTGCAGCTTATTGCCGCAATTTTTGCTTTAAGATTAATGCGAGTAACAAAATACAGAGCTTCGTGGGTGCTGATATCTTCAGGGTTTTTATTGCTTGCCATTAAACGCTCAATCAAACTTATTCAGTTTTTACAAGACGATTATTCATTTTATCTTACAATGGCTGACGATTGGCTTGCTGTTGTTATTTCATTTTTGTTTACTGCAGGAGTATTTTTAATAGGAGAAATTTTCTATTCACTGAAAAAAGCTGATGTTGACAGAAGTAGAGCAGAAAATCGATTGCTTAATGCAATAATTAAAACCGAAGAAAAAGAAAAAAGACGATTTGCAAAAGACTTGCATGACGGTTTGGGACCTCTTTTATCTTCGGTAAAAATGTCAGTATCGGCATTGCTTAATACTTGTAAAGAATCGGGTAATAAAAAGATACTTGAAAACACAAATATTATTGTCAATGAAGCTATTTCAAGCATAAAAGAAATATCAAACAATTTAAGTCCGCATGTGTTAATTAATTTCGGATTGGTAAGTGCTCTTAAAAATTTTACGCACAAAATAAATGCATCAAAAACCGTAAGAATAGAGTTGTCGAGTAATATGGAAAACGAAAGAGTAAACTCAAATGTAGAGCTTATTCTTTATCGTGCAACATGCGAGTTGATAAACAATACACTTAAGCATGCCAATGCAAAAAATATTTCAATAACTATTTCAAAGCATTTACGCACTTTAACAATTCAATATAGCGACGACGGCATAGGATTTAATCCCGAAAAGGTGCAAACAGACAAAGATACGGGAATGGGCTTTCAGAATATTTCGTCGAGAATAAAATCAATAAACGGAATATTTATTATTAATAGTGTCATAAATGAAGGAACAAGTGCTTTTATAAAAGTAAAACTTACATAATCATGAGCAAAATAAAAATTACTCTTGTTGACGATCATGCTTTATTCAGAAACGGATTAAAAATCCTTCTTGATGCTAATCCTGATTTTACCGTAATCGGAGAAGCTGAAAATGGTAAGGTATTTATTGAAAATCTTGAAAAAAATATACCTGATATTGTTCTTATGGATATTAGTATGCCTGAAATGGACGGAGTAGAAGCAACTCAAATAGCTGTTGAAAAATTTCCCGATATTAAAATAATTGCTCTTTCGATGTTTGGTGAAGAAGATTACTATTATAAAATGATAAATGCCGGAGCAAAAGGGTTTTTATTGAAAAATTCCGAAATAAACGAAGTTGTGGAAGCTGTTAATCAGGTAATGTCCGGAAATAGTTATTTCTCACAAGAGTTATTATATAATGTGATAAAAAATTTTAAACCGCATAAAGAGCATGTAATAGAAGAAGCATCTTTGTCAAAAAGGGAACTTCAAGTTTTAGAAGAAATTTGCAAAGGATTGTCAAATCAAGAAATTGCAGATATTCTGTTTATCAGCAAGCGAACAGTTGATAAACACAGAGCTAATCTTTTGAGTAAAACAAATTCAAAAAATACTGCAAACCTTATTATGTATGCAATTAAAAATAAACTTATTAGTATTTAATTTTGCTTATTACTTTATTATGAGATTCTTACATCTTATTGAGTAGGAAATAAAGATTTGTTTTTATACAAAAATTTTAAAAAAAGTTATTTTTTTTATTTTTAAATAAAAAAATATAACTATGTTTGTTCCAATAAATATTACAAAAAAGCAATGAAAAACATTATTAACATAGTCATTTCTATTATTATCGTGATTATTCCACGCACGAAAGGGCTATTGTTATAAAAGATATTAACTTAAAACAAAAAAGCCCTTTCAAATTTGAAAGGGCTTTTTTTTATAAACACAAAAATGCAATAAATTATAAATTACAATAAATATATTTGGGTTTATTAAAAATAGAAATATATTTACATTGTAAAATTACAAATTGAAAGAAAAATGAGAGATTTAGTTATTATAGCCATTATTATTATTGTCATTATCATTATAGGATATTGACACGGAAGGGCTGTAATAACATATAAAATATTAACAATTAAGTCCTTCCGTATTCGGAAGGACTTTTTTTATGTAAAAACATTATGACAACAAAAGGTAACATATTAAGAAGTAATACAACAAAAGTAGGACGTAAAATGGCGGGAGCACGTGCTTTGTGGCGTGCCAACGGAATGAAAGAGCATCAGTTTAAAGCACCTGTTATTGCAATTGTAAATTCGTTTACACAGTTCGTGCCCGGACATGTTCATTTGAAAGATATAGGACAAAAAGTAAAACAGCTAATAGAACAACAGAGTTGCTTTGCTGCTGAATTTAACACTATTGCTATTGACGACGGCATTGCAATGGGACACGATGGAATGCTGTATTCGTTGCCTTCGCGTGATATTATTGCCGACAGTGTTGAGTATATGTGTAACTCTCATAAGGTTGACGCAATGATTTGCATTAGCAATTGCGATAAAATAACACCAGGAATGCTTATGGCTGCCATGCGATTAAATATTCCCACGGTATTTGTGTCGGGAGGCCCTATGGAAGCGGGAATTTTTAACGGTAAAAAATACGACTTGGTTGATGCTATTGTAAAAGGTGCCGATGATAATACTTCCAACGAAGAGTTGGCCGGAATTGAAGCAAATGCTTGTCCTACCTGTGGTTCGTGTTCGGGAATGTTTACCGCTAACTCTATGAATTGCCTTAACGAAGCATTGGGACTTGCTCTTCCCGGAAACGGAACAGTTGTTGCAACTCACGAAACAAGAACTGCGATGTTCGAAAAAGCAGCCAAAAGAATTGTTGAAATAACAAATGATTATTATCAAAACGGCAACGACAATGTTTTACCGCGAAATATTGCTACAAAACAAGTTTTTCTTAATGCAATGAGTCTTGATATTGCAATGGGAGGTTCTACAAATACGGTATTGCACTTGCTTGCAATAGCTAACGAGGCGGAGGTTGATTTTACAATGAAAGATGTTGATGAGCTTTCGCGTAAAGTTCCGAATCTTTGTAAGGTTTCGCCCAATTCAAGCTATCATATCGAAGATGTAAATCGTGCCGGCGGTATTTTGGGAATACTAAACGAAATGAACAAAGCCAAATTGATAGATGCAAATGTTTACAGAGTTGACGGTTATAAATTAAATGAAGCTTTTGATAAATATGATATTACAAAAGACAGTGTTGACAGCGAAGCAGAAAATGTTTATCGTTCAGCACCTGCCCATGCCGGAAGAAACTTAAAAATGGGTTCGCAAACATCAAAATACAAAACTCTTGATACCGACCGCAAAAACGGATGTATCAGAGATGTTGAAAACGCATACTCAAAAGACGGCGGATTGGCTGTGCTTTCGGGTAATTTGGCAGCCGACGGCTCAATAGTTAAAACTGCCGGTGTTGACAAATCAATATTAAAATTTAAAGGAACAGCAAAGGTTTTTGATTCACAAGATGATGCTGTAAATGCAATATTAAATGACAAAATAAAAGCCGGCGATGTAGTGGTAATTCGCTACGAAGGACCTAAGGGAGGACCCGGAATGCAAGAGATGCTTTATCCTACATCGTATCTTAAATCGAAAGGGCTGGGTAAAGTTTGTGCTTTAATTACTGACGGACGTTTTTCGGGAGGAACATCGGGCTTATCCATAGGACACGTATCACCCGAAGCGGCAGCAGGCGGAGTAATCGGTTTGGTAAAAGATGGTGATACAATAAATATTAATATTCCCGAACGAAAACTTGAACTGATGATTTCAGATGAAGAATTAGAAAACCGCAAAAGCGAAGAGTTGAAAAAAGGTGATAAAGCATTTACCCCAAATCGTAATCGTAAAGTATCAAAAGCATTACGAGCTTATGCAAGTTTAGTAAGCTCTGCCGATAAAGGAGCAATCAGATTAATTTAA
>CAYRJP010000006.1:0-12873 GCA_964424425.1 uncultured Bacteroidales bacterium
GAAAATATCAAAAGAAAAATAGTTTATGTATATGATATTATCCGAGTATTTACAGTATTAAAAAAACACAGATGAAAAAGTCAATAAAAATAACAATAGGAATAATATTAGTATTAATTGTGGCTTACTTTTCGTTACCCAAGTATGCTCAACGAGCATTAATTTATCAAAAAGTTGGAATTGACGATTATACACTGTTTGAAAACAGAACTGTAAAAGCCGGCACCCCACAACCGTGGCAAAAGTCTGATATTGCATCTCAATTAAAAATAGATAGCGATGCTCTTGCCGAGTTTGAAGATTATCAAACAATAGCATACCTTATAATTAAAGACAATAAAATTATATTTGAAAAGTATTGGGACGGTTACGGACCCGAATCGTTGACAAATTCATTTTCAATGGCAAAAAGTATTGTTAGTCTGCTTGTGGGAGCAGCCATCGATGATGGAGCAATAAAAAGTATAAATCAGCCTGTGTCTGACTTTATAGATGAATATAAAACAGCTGAAAATGCAAAACTGACAATTAAAGATGTGATAACCATGAGTTCGGGATTGAATTGGGACGAAAGTTACGGTTCTCTGTTTTCAACAACTACCGATGCATACTATGGAACAGATATAAAGAACCTTATTTATTCATTAAAAGTAGTTGAGCAGCCCGGAAAAGTTTTTAAATATTTAAGTGGAAATCCTGAACTTCTTGCTATGGTTTTGGAGAAAGCAACAGGTAAAACCATATCGGAATATACTTCGGAAAAATTTTGGAATCCTATGGGTGCCGAACACGATGCTCTTTGGTGTTTGGATAAAAAAGACGGAATGGAAAAAGCATATTGTTGTTTTAACTCTAATGCACGTGATTTTGCACGTTGGGGACAGTTGGTGTTAAACAACGGAGTGTGGAACAGCGATACACTTGTTTCGCCGCAATATGTAAAAAATGCTGTAACTTCTGCTTCTTACCTAATTGACGAAACAGGAAACAATATTGATTATTACGGTTATCAATGGTGGATAATAAATATAGGAGACGATAAAATTCCGTATATGCGAGGCATCTTAGGACAGTATGTTTTTATTATTCCTTACGAAAATGCGGTAGTGGTTCGTCTTGGCAGAAAACGCAGTAAAAATTATACCAATCATCACCCCGATGATACCTATTTATATTTGCGAACAGCCAAAACAATTATTGCAAAGTATAATAAGTTAGTAGAGTAACTTTTATATTGGCTCATGTTATAAACTTTACCAGTTAACAGGTTCGATATTATGTTCAGCTAAATATTGATTTGTTAAACTAAATTGGTGATTGCCGAAAAAGCCGCGAGAAGCAGACAGTGGCGACGGGTGAACCGATTTTAATATAAGATGCTTGTTGGGGTCAATCATTTCGGCTTTTTTCTGAGCATAAGCACCCCAAAGAATAAAAACAATATTCTCTTTTTTTTGAGCTATTAAATTAATTACGGCATCGGTAAAAGTTTCCCAGCCTTTTTTTTGATGAGAGCCTGCCTGATGTGCTCTTACAGTTAGAGTTGCATTTATTAAAAATACGCCTTGTTCTGCCCAACGGGTTAAGTCGCCCGATTTTGGTATTTCTATTCCCAAGTCGTTATTAATCTCTTTAAAAATATTTCGTAACGACGGAGGAAATGTTACTCCGTCTTTTACCGAGAAACATAAACCGTGAGCTTGTCCGGGTCCGTGATATGGGTCTTGACCTATAATAACAACTTTAACTTTGTCGAATGGGCAAAGGTTAAAAGCATTAAAGATTAAATTCCCGGGAGGATAAATAGTGTGTTGTGAATATTCTGTCTTTACAAAGGAAACTAAATTGTTAAAATACTCTTTTTCAAATTCTTGTTGTAATATCTTTTCCCAGCTTTGTTCAATATTAACGTGCATCTATGTAAAAGGTTGTTAGTTCATACTTGGATTAACCGGAGCATTTGCCCATAAAGAATAAGCATCACCCAGTTCGGTAAGAATCTCTTTCCATGTTTTTTCGTTGGCATGCATTATTTTATCAGTTGATATATCAGTTACAATCCATACTTTATCGTCAATTTCGTCGTATAATTGTTGAGGAGACCAACCGCTGTAACCTATATAAAACCGTATCTCTTCGGGAGTTATTTTTTTGTTTTTAATATGTTCTTTGAGTAAATCAAAGTTTCCACCCCAGTAAACATCTCCTATAACATGTGAACTTTCAGGTAGCAAATCAATTCTATTGTGTAGATAGTGAACAGTTTCGGGGCTTACCGGACCTCCTAAAAAGCACTGTGCTTGAAATTCGGGAAAGTCAGGAAACAGTTCGTTAATTTTTATCTTAACAGGTTTATTTAATATATAACCTATTGTTCCATCTTTGTCGTTATGTTGAGTTATTAACACTATCGACCTGCCAAAATACGAATCGGGAGAAAAAGGTTCTGAAATTAAACATTTGCCTTTTTCAACATTCGACAGATAGTGATTAATATTGAATAAATTTATTTCTATTCCCATAACGACAGTATGTTTACTATATGTAAAGTTAAAAATATTTTTTATGTATAGACATACAGATAAATAAAAAATTATTTCTTTTTTGAATATTTACTAAGCCAAACTATCCATAATACAAATATTGAAGGATACATTAGTAGTGGTGATACTACATCGTGAATTAATTGTGTGTGTGTAGGATTTTTATATTGTCCGTAAGCAATAAATGCAGCTCTGATGATATTAATAAACATTAATAATAATGTTCCCAAAGGAATATACCACAGTTTGTTGATAAATTTGCCTGTTTGAAAAATAATAAAAACAATAAAAAACAGATATTCTCGTATTCCTAAACATCCGTAAGCGAATATTATTCCTTGTGTGCCTGATATTTTAAGAAAATTACTTTGGGTAAATACATCAAAATTAAAAATAATTAATATAAATTTTGTGGTATTAACTTCTATTATTGTTAACAGCGAGTTTATGCCTAATGTTTTTATTATATTTCTAAAAAAAGGAAAATCACTGAATAGAGCAGATACAGCCCATGCAAAAAAAAAGGAAATTATATAAAGTATAATTTCCTTTTTAAGTTTATCGGATATTTTGAAAATATTTATTGACATTATTAAATTATATTACTGCTATTTTTGGCTGTATTCATCTTTTATTTTTTTTAAAAAATAAATAGAACTACCGATAACTAACAGCAACATGCCATTGGGTACAGAAATAGGATGTCCACCGCTGCCGTCACCCGGATCAGGAGGAGCCATTGCCTTTCCACTTCTGCTCCATGTGTTGTCGTTTGAGAATGTTTTTTTAGAAAAGTTGCCTTTTTTACTGCTTTGTTTAGGAGGCTTACTATCACCATAAGCAAAACTAACTCCTGTAATAAGACAGAAAGACAATATTAAAATAAATATTTTTATTACTCTTTTATGCATGGATTAAATCAAATATTATAGTTTGTAAAAATAACAAAATCAATTTATTTAGCAATAACTTTTTGATTAATAACTTTATTTCCAACAATAACTTTAATAATATATGTTCCTTGTCTGTTTATTTCAAACTTTTGAACTTTTGAATTATCAGTTGTTTTTGTTAATATAAGTTTACCTGTAATATCATATACTTGTATAATTCCGGTATTAGACTCAAAAATTTGTGATTTTACGAATGCACTATTATTGTTGACATAAATTAACACATCAAATGAATTATTTTTTTCTTCAACAGATAAAGCATTTGTTGTAATAATTAATTGAAGTCTGTTATCAACTTGAGCACTAACATATAAATCATAATTATTTTTTCTTAAATTAATATATTTATCTGTATTTGCATCATAAAGATATATATATATATTATCAGATATATTTTCTATAGCACTTGCCGATATAGTTACAGAACCTGATACGCCTTTTGTTAAACCGACAGGAATAATTAATCCGTCATCTGGTAAGGAGTTTAACAAATCTGTATTTAAAGCATTTATTGCCAAATAAGTTTCATCACTTAATAACGTATAAATATCGGCAATAGTATCATTTGTTGATAATAATTTATATGCATCAAATTTTGAATCAAAATCATCCGTTGCTTCATCGTTAAACATTACCAATGTTTCTGATGTATAAATGCCGTTGTCGGCAGATAAACGAATAAGCGGGAATGATAATTTTGCACTTTTTCTGAAAGTTTGAGATGAAACAATTCTTGCATCATTGTTAAAAGTTAACGACCCGTTATTTGTTGCATGGATAAAAAATCCTTGTCCGGCTTCAATTATTGGTAACATATAGGGAGTGCATGATGATTGATTACATGTAATATAACTTCCTGCCGAAGCATTGTAAATGTATGCTGTAGCATCAACATTACTGAAAGATATTCCTGTACTACTTGTCCAATCTAAAGCACAAGGATAAGGATTACCTACAATTGACCAACCGTAATTATCATCTCCCGGCGATGAATTTGTAACATTTATACTAAGACTGCCGGTATTAAATGTTCCTGAAAATGTTAATGTGTTTGAACCGCTTGAATTTAAAACTGATACTCCTTGCATTACAGAAATACTTGAGTTTGAGTTTAAATGGTCCCAACCGGCATCAGATTCATTATAAGCATTTACATAATATCCCGACCATGTTGTAATAGAGGGAGAAGTTATTGGTGCAGAAACCAATCGCCAATTGGATGTTGAAGGATAATATCTTTCCATTTTTGATGTCCCCGAAACAGATAAAGAACCCGATCCTTTTACTACAATTTGCCCTGCAGTACCATTATCCGAAGGACTTTTTAATAATACATCACCCGATACAGATAGTGTTGCTCCGGTATTAATAGTAAGAGCACCACCGGCATTAATTGTAAGTTTCTCTATTGTATAAGATTCGTTACTTCCAATGACAGGTTTATTGGTTGTATTGGGAATAATAACACTTACCGATGATGTAGGAACGCTGCCCGAACTCCAGTTTGAACCCGTATTCCAATCGGTACTGCTATTACCTTGCCATGTTATTGCTCCTAGAGTAGTTCCCGATTTTGAATTGACATCAGTTGTAATAGTAGTATTGTAAATGGCATTACTGCCTGAGTTATTATATTCATAAACAATAAAAGTGTATGATTTAGATTCTGTTAAATTTGTAACGGTAACTGTTGACCCTGTTCCGTTATAAACAACATAATTACCTGTTCCCGTAATGTCACCTGAGCCAAAACTTGCATTTGCAGTATATGCTGTAAAATCAGAAGGAGTAACATTTGTTGTTGAATTTTCTCTGGCTATAACAATTCTATTATCACCGGTAGTTCCATTTGTCCATAACACTTTTATACTTGTTGATGTAATGTCAGACAAAGTAATACCTGTTGCGGTTGTTGTAGGTGCAGTCTTTAAAGTATATTGGCTATTCGGATTATCCGTAGCTGTAGATGTAAAATATTTTTCACTTCCGGGAATATTATTATATTCAAATATTTGAATCCAATATTCAGTATTAACACTTAAATTTGTTATACTTACAGTAGCTCCGGTATCCGAATATACCGTATAATATCCCGAAGAACCTAATTGAGTGCCTTTTGATGACCAATCGGTGCTGGCTGTATATGTATTCCCATCGGTAGGATTAATAATAGTTCCTTGACCACCTTCTCTTATGGCTACCAGTCGTTTTTCGCCATCTCCTTTTGTCCAATTTATTGTAAACGAGGTAGTGTTTAAATTTGTAAAATTAATAGAAGAAGCCTGAACGGTAGGAGCTGCTTTTTGATTTGTGTTTGCTTGTGCGACAGGTGCATTTGTAAGCATATAATTTATGGCTCCGTTATCGTTATACTCGTATATTTTGAAGTAATATTTTGTGTTTCCCTGTAAATTTGTAATTGTTGCAGTGTTTCCTGTTCCGGCATATACAACATAAAAACCTGTTCCTATTTCAGAGCCATCTCCAAAACTTGTATTTGCATTATAAGTTATTCCGTCTGAAGGATCAGGAAAAGATGGATTAGTTTCCGTTTGTTTTGCTAAAATAATTCTACCTGTTCCATTTCCGTTTGTCCAAGTTAATCCTAAACTATTTGAACTAATTGTAGAAATAGTAAAATGTGTTACTTGTGTTGTAGGTTCACTTGAAAGAGTGAATTGAGAATTGGGATTGCCATCAGCGGTAGTTGTCAAATAATCAATATTACTACCTGTATTATTATATTCAAATGCTCTTAGATAATATTCAGTTCCTACTGTTAAACTTGTAATATCTACAGAAGTGCCGGTTCCGTTGTAAACAACATATTCGCCTGAGCCTGAAGATAATTCATTACCTGAACCAAATGCAGCATTTGCTGAATAAGTTGTTCCGTCTTGTGGAACATTAGATACAGCTGAACCTTGTTTGGCAACAATAATAACGCCTGTATTTGCTGCATCACCGCGTGTCCAGCCTGCAGTATAAGATGTTGTAGCCAAATTGCTGAATGTAATATCAGTAGCTTGTGATGTAGGTTCAGCTTTTACTGTAGTTGCATTAACGGTATTGCCGGTTCCTGTAGTTAGAAAGTTTGATGATGTAGCAGTTCCGTTGTAATCGTAAACCTTAAAATAGTATGTTGTATTTTGTTTTAGATTTGTAATAGTAGTAGATGTTCCGTTACTACTGTAAACAACAAAGTTACCGGAACCTATTTCCGTACCTTCACCAAAATTACTGCTTGCAGTATAATCTGTTCCGTCAACAGGGTCAGAACTAACAGCAGAGCCTTCATGAGCTAAAATAATTTTATTGGTACCGTTGCCGGATGAAAAACTTAAATTTAATTGTGTTGCTGTTATGTTAGATGCAGTAATATTTGAAGACTGAGTAGGTTCATCTGCTAAGGTATATCTACTCAAAGGATTATTAGTGGCATTATCGTCATTATAATATTCATTTCCTGAAATATTATTATAGCTAAATACTTTGAAAGTATATTCTGTATTTGAAGATAAATTTGTGACAGATATAGAAGAGCCATCTCCTTTATAAACAACGTAACAGCCAGTTGCAATAATGTCTCCACTGCCAAATGCAGATGATGCACTATAAGTAGTTCCGTCTGTAGGTAATTCTGTTAAACTACTACCTACTTTTCCTACAACAAGAACAGAATCACCATCATCGTTGCTATTCCAAGAAACAGTATATGATGTTGTTCCTATAGAAGAAAATAAAATGTCGGATGCTTGAGTATTGGGTTTCCCTTGTGCTGTTGTTTGGCTTGATGGATTGCCTGATGTTCCGTTAGATATCAGGTAATTTAACGCATCGTTTGTTCCGTTATATTCATATACTTTGAAATAATAGGTAGTGTTAGCAAGTAAATTTGTAACGGTAACTCCTGAACCTGTTCCTGCATATACAACAAAATTACCGGTTCCTATTTCGTCACCCGAACCAAATGTTGCACTTGCAGAATATACAAAACCATCTGTAGGGTTAGCATCAATAGCTGCTCCTTGGTGAGCTAATACTAATCGAGATACTCCATCACCAACATCCCATGATAAAGAAACAGAACTTGATTGAATATTTGAAAATGTAATATTTTTAGCTTGTGTTCCCGGTTCTGTAGCAACTGAATATTTGGAAACAGGATTATTTGTTGCAGTTGATGTTAAATAATCTGTATAAGGTTCTTCATTATTAAATTCAAAAGCTTTTACGGTATATTGTGTTTCTGAACTTAAGCCTGTAATAGAAACAGCTGTTCCTGTTCCTGTATAAACAACATAGCATCCTGTAGCTATAGTTTCGCCTGACCCATAGGTAGGATCAGGATTATAAGATGTTCCGTTTGATGGTGTTTCTGTTAAAGAACTACCTTGTTTTATAACAATTATAACGCTGTCTCCGTTTCCTCTTTCCCATGTTACATTAAAACTTGATGTGGTAATATTTGAAAATGAGAGGTTAAGAGCTTGTGTAGTAGGGGCTGATTTTGGTGTTATTGTATCAGCAGGGTTACCTGAGCCAAAACCATCTGTTTTATAGTTAGTATTACTGCCGGTATTGTTATAATCATAAACTTTAAAATAATACCTTGTATTTTGTTTTAAGTTGGTTACGGTAAATGATGTTGTTGTTCCTGCAGAAACAACAAAATTACCTGTGCCTATTTCGGTTCCGGAGCCGAAAGATGTATTTCCCGTATATTCTGTTCCGTCTGTTGGAATGGCATTTACTGCTGATGCTTCTTTTATCAGCACTAAATGATTGTCGCCATTGCCACCTGATATATTAACTGTAACTTGTGTTGTTTGTAATGATGAAAACGATATGGTTTGAGTTTGAGTTGTTGGTTCACTTTTTAATGTGGTAGTACTATTTGGATTATTTGTTCCATTGCTAATTAAATATTTTATATTACTGCCTGTATTATTATATTCAAAAACTTTAAAAGTATAAGAAGTTCCTTCTGTTAAATTTGTGACATCAACAGTAGTTCCTGTTCCTTTGTAAATAACATAACTTGTTCCTGTTCCTGAAATACTATTTCCTGAACCAAAAGCTGCATCTGCCGTATAATCCGTTCCGTCTGAAGGAGAGTTAACATCACCGTTTGCTTCGGCAACAACTAAACAATAACTGCCGTTGCCGCGAGTCCATTCTAATGTTAATGATGTTTTTGCTATATTAGAAAAAACAATATTGGTAGCTTGTGAGGTAGGAGCATCATCTATTGTTGCTTGGTTTTTAGGATTGTCGGTTGCAGTGTTTGTGTTGTAAGCAGTGTCGGTACTATTTATTTCATAATCAAAAACTTGAACCCAATAGTTAGAACCTTTTGCTAAGTTTGATAATGATATAGTATTTCCATTTCCGTTATATACAACATAATATCCTGAGCTACCCAGTTGGTCACCTTTAGAACTCCAATTTGAACTGGCACTGTATGTTTTACCAAAAGTAGGATTTGTAATTGTTCCTTGAGTTCCCTCTTTTACGGCTACAATACGTCCTTCTCCTGTGCCGTTAGTCCAATCAATTCTCATTGAAGTCGTTTCTACAGAAGAGAAAGATAAAGAATAAGATTGAGTTAAAGGAGCTGTTGTTTGATCAGCATGATTCCCTGTAGAAGATACGTTATAGTCTTCATTACCGGTATTGTAATTAAATTCATAAGCGTAAAATTCACATGATGTTTCTTCTGTTAATCCTGTAATAGTCACAGATGTTCCTGTTCCTTTGTAAACAACATAATTATTTGTACTATGAAATCCAATTATTACAGAGCCATTCCCATATACTGTATTAGCAGTATAACCTGTTCCATCTGCAGGGTCGGCTGTTACTCCTCCCTCTCTGGCAACAATAATTACAGAATCGCCGTTTCCCCTTGTCCACGAAAGTGAAATAGAATGAATTGTAGCATCAGTAATTTGAAAATTTGATACTTGTGTTGTAGGTTCTTGTGAAAAAGATTTGTTAAAAATAAATAACAAAGATAAAAACAACAGTAAATTTGTAAACTTATTCATAGTAATAAAATTTTATGCAAAATTAAGAATTTAAAATTACTTATTTATACGCATATATTTATAAAAAAAGTATGTGTTTTTGATAAAAAACAATACATAAGTGATAAAAAAAATATACCGCTTTAAATTATTGCTTATTTTAGCCAAAAAATTATACTTTTAAAGATTCAATGTAGCAAGATGATAAAAAAAAGTTTTTATTTATTTATAATTATATTACTAATCAGTTCAGGATGTGCCAGATATAAAAATATAGCTTACATTCAGGATAGATATGAGGTTGAAGACTCTACAAAACAATATATTACAGTGTCGGAAGGCGGTGACCTTATTCTTATGCCCAACGATAATGTTTATATAGATTTTTATGGTTTGGAATATGAACAGTTAGAATCATTTAAAAAACAATATTTTGAAAGAGCATCGAATTTTAATGAAATATCATTATTTTTAAAGGGATATTTTATTGATGAAACCGGTGGTGTTGAGTTGCCGGTAATAGGAAAAGTTAAAATTGCAGGATTGACATTGTCACAAGCAAAAGATACTTTACAAAAAAAAGTTAATGAATATTTAAAAGGAGCAGTTGTTGATATTCGTTTATTAAGTTATAATATCACCATATTGGGGGAAGTTAAACGACCCGGTAAGTTCCAGTTTTATAAGCGACAAATAAATTTACTTGATGCATTAGCAAAAGCTGGTGATTTGTCGAGATATGGTGATGCCAGACATATTGTGTTGATACGTGAAGAAAACGGAAAAACAGCGACATATAATTTTGACTTAACATCGTCGGATTTTTTTAGTATGCAAACTTTTTGGTTAAAGCCGAATGATGTAATTTATGTTAAACCGTTGAAAACAAAAATAGTTAGTGTTAACTCTCCAACTATATCATTGATATTTACAGGGCTTACTACAATAATATTACTGTTAACTTATATTAGATTATAGATATGCAAGAGTTTGATGATATATACAAAGAAGAAACCATTGATATAAAAAAATATATATTTAAAATACTGTCAAATTGGTATTGGTTTGCTATTGCTGTATTTGTTGCTGTTTCGGCTGCTTATGTTATTAACAGATATGCCGACAGGATATACCAAATAAGTTCAACGATACTGGTTATGGAATTAAATAACAATTCTTATTATGCCAGTGATGAGATGATTCAAGGGCTTGATTTATTTAAGCAGGAGACGAATATTCAAAATCAAATGGGAATATTGAGGTCTTTTGATTTAAATAAAAAGGTTATTGATGAACTTGATTTTGATGTTACATACTATCGAGTGGGTAGAATCAGAGATGTTGAGGTATATCAGCCTGCTAATTTAAAAGTTAACATTGATACTTCTCATTATCAAGAATGTGATGTGAAGATTGATATTGTAATCTTGTCTCCTGAAAAATATGAACTTACTATTGATGATTATGTTGAAGATAAAATTTTACGTTTCGGAGAACAGTTTGAAGATGAGTATTTTAGTTTTAATATAACGATAAGAGACCCTGAAAGATTTGATATGGAAAATAACAGTGATTTTTATTTTTATATAAATGATCCTATTAATATTACAAATATTTATCGTCGAAAGCTGGGAATTGAACTTTTAGATGAGGATGGAACAATTCTTAAATTATCTGTTCAGGGTTACGATGCCAAAAAAGAAGTTGTTTATTTGAATAAATTGGCAGAAGCTTTTATTCAATCACAACTTGACAGTAAAAACCAGATAGCAATAAATACCATTAAATTTATTGATAGTCAGATAGGTATGATAGCAGATTCTCTTTATGCAACAGAATCGACTCTTGAATCTTTTAGAACAAAAAACAGAATAATTGATTTATCGCAAGAGGGACAGAGTCTTTATACTCAATATCAAAAACTGGAAGAAGAGAAGGCACAACTTGCCGTTGAAGCTAAATATTATGATTATTTATTAGATTATCTTAATTCGAGGAAAGAAAATCAAGATATTATTATTCCGACATCGGTAGGAGTTAGAGATCAATTGCTTTTAAATCTTATTATGCAATTGAATGAGTTAAATTCTCAGAAACTGACTCTTAAAATACAATCGGTAAAATCAACGCCTAAGATGGAATTAATTGACATGAAAGTAGCGGAGATACGTAAGATGTTAATTGATAATATCAGTAATTTAATTAAAACCAATAAGATAACATATAATGATATAACAGAACGTATATCAAAACTTGATGTTGAAATAGAGAAATTACCATATAATGAAAGGCGATTACTTAATATTAAGCGTAAGTTTGATTTAAATGATCAAATTTATACTTATTTACTTGAAAAACGTGCAGAAACCGGTATTACGCAAGCATCGAATATGCCAAATGCAAAAGTACTTGATAAAGCAAGAGTTGAGCAAGCATTTTTGGTAGCACCAAGAAAAAAACTTAATTATCTTATTTCTTTAGTTATTGGATTGTTAATACCGTTTATTATTATAATTCTTAAAGATTATTTTAATAATAAAATAGAATCAAAAAAAGACGTGGAAAGTAAAACTGATGCTCCTATACTTGGTGTTGTCGGTCATAATAATAAAGAGACGGAATTAGTAGTAATAGATAGTCCGCGTTCTGCTATCTCAGAGTCTTTCAGGACTATAAAAACAAATTTACAATATCTTATTCTTAAAGAGGAGCATAAGGTTATAACAATAACCTCATCGGTAAGCGGCGAAGGAAAAACATTCAGCAGTATGAATCTTGCATCAATACTGGCAATGACAGGAAAAAAAACATTGTTGTTGGGAATGGATTTACGTAAACCGCGACTTCACAGACATTTTAATATTGAAAACAATTCGGGATTAAGCACTTATTTAATAGGTAAAGATTCTATTGAAGATATTATTAAAGACACAGGATATGAGAATTTGTCGGTTATAATTTCAGGTCCTGTTCCGCCAAATCCTGCTCAATTAATTGAAACCGAGGCTTTGAAAAAATTAATTGATTTCGCGAGAAATAATTTTGATTATATTATTGTAGATACTCCACCTATAGCACTGGTTTCCGATGCTTTGATTTTTTCCGTATTTTCTGATATTAATGTTTTTGTTGTAAGACAAAACTATTCACATAAAGATGTGCTTGATTTAATAAATGACTTAAACAAAAAAGCAAATATTCCTAATTTTAATATTTTAATTAATGATGTAAAAGTGCCCGGATATTATGGAAAAAAATATGGTTACGGGCATGGTTATGGTTATGGTTACGGCTATGGTTACGGCTATGGTTACGGTTATTACGATGATGATAAGAAAGAAGATGAAT
>CAYRJP010000006.1:12973-21013 GCA_964424425.1 uncultured Bacteroidales bacterium
TATGGTTACGGCTATGGTTACGGTTATTACGATGATGATAAGAAAGAAGATGAATCATTATTATCATCATTTAAGAAAAAAATTAAAAGGTGAGTTTTTAAATCATAACATTGCATTATTTTATAACAAAAGACACATAAATTATGTTACAAATTATACTTTTATCAATAGGATTGTTGGCTATAGCTTTTATTGGAATGGGATTTAATATTTTTTTCAGAAAAAAAAGATTTCCCGAAACACACGTAGGGCACAATAAAGATATGCGTAAACTAGGAATTGTATGTGCCCAAACAATGGATAAAATAGAACGAAAGAAGGTAAAAAAAGATAATAAATATAAAAATGTAAAGCCTGTTTTAAACATTGATTAACATTTTTTGTTAATATCTTTATAAATGAACAGCAGTATAAATGAAATTGAATTGAAAGATTCAGCGAGAGTAAAATATTCTCCATTATTGATATTGTTGTTTTTATTTTATACTTATTCGTCTTTTGCGGGACAAAAAACCGATACAATATATTTTCAAAACGGGAATAAACTTACCTGTGAAGTAAAAAGTTTAGAAAATAACCTATTAAATATAAGTACTACTGATGCGGGTTATATTAATATTAAGTGGAATAAAATAGACAGCCTTTATATAAAACAATATGTTGTTATAATTCTTGATGACGGAGAGAGAGTTATTGGTACTTTAATACCCGGAGATACTATTGGAAATGATGGTATAGCAGGAGAATTCGGAATAAGGTTTGTTTCTCATCTTTCAATAATACAAATGTATCAATTTAAACGACTGTTTTGGAAACGACTTTCAGGAAAAGTAAGTACCGGAGCCGGTTATGTTAAAGCTACTCAAATGGGAGCTATTGAATTTAACGGTAAAATGAGATATTCTGCCGAAAAAAATATTGTTGACACAAAGTATGATGCTTATTGGTCGAAATACAAAAAAGAAGAGGTAACTCAACGGCATAATATGTCGCTTGAATACTATCGTATTTTAAAGAAAAGGTATTTTTATACAGCATTAGTTTCTCTTGAAAGAAATAGTGAATTACAATTGGATCTTCGCTCAAATGTAGGTTTAGGATATGGAAATAATATTATTTTTACTAATAAATCGTTGGGGTTTATTGCAGGTGGAGCACAGGTAAATAAAGAAAAAAGTGCCGATTCAACTAAAAATAATGCCGAAGGTATTTTAGTGATGAGTTATTCTTTGTTTATTTTAAGTTCACCCAAAGTAAGTTTTGATATTTCTTCTACAATTTCACAGAATTTATCTGATATTGAACGAACACGAGTAACAATAAATTCAGCTTTGAGATGGGAAATAATTAAAGATTTTTATATTAAATATAATTTTTATTACACTTTTGACAGTAAACCATTGTCTGAAACAGCAAATAAAATTGACTGGTCAACAAGTGTAGGTATAGAATATTCATTTAATTAAATGTAAAATGCACATAATTAATTTGTTAAAAAGATTTTCTTTAATAAAATTACTATTATTTTCAGCGTTAATTGTTATTTCTTGTTCGCATAAAAAAAGACATAAGCCTGATTCTAGTATCCTGCCAAAATACGCAATTACACAAGAACCTGATTTTAAATATCAAGGTGATTTATGGTTTGTAAACGAAGTTACTGATACTATTATAGGTATAGAAATAGAGATAGCTGATACCGATGCTAAACGCGAAAAGGGGTTGATGTATCGAAAAAAAATGGCTCAAAATAGAGGTATGTTGTTTGTATTTCCTGAAGAACGGCGGCAAAATTTTTGGATGAAAAACACTGAAATACCATTGGATATTATTTTTGTAAATGCCGACAGTATGATAGTTCATATAGCTGAAAATGCTCGCCCTTATTCATTAAAAAGTATTCCGTCTTTTGAATATACAAAATATGTGGTAGAGGTAAATGCCGGATTTTGTAAGAAGCATTTAATTAAAACAGGAATTTATATTAAAATAGAAAAAAAATAAAATGGATTTAGAATCCGATCTGTTTTTCTGTAATTTACATAAAATTTATTATATTTGATATTAAACAAATAGTAGTAGAATCTGTTTTATTAATAATTAAGATGTAAGTTATAAAAATTTAAATCAATGAGATATTTCACCTTTTTGTTAGTTATATTATTGTTTAACAATGTAAATTCACAAAATATTGCAGCCTTTTCCGATTATCAAGACAAATTTTATGTTTTTGATGCGGGAAATATTCGTCAACTTGAATATCAACCGGTTTTGTCATACGAAGTGGGAGATAAATGTATAGGTTATGTAACAAACGGCAATCATTTTAAAACATATTACAATCACATTGATTACGATTTAGGGTCGATGGTGCGTTCATATAAAGTTACCGACAATCTTGTTTCGTATCAAATAGGAACACAACTGTATGTTTTTGAAAACGGGAACAAAAAGTTATTGTCAAAGTTTGTAGGTAATTATCTTGCAAACGATAGTTTGGTCGCATTTTTTGATACCGAAAATTATTTTTTCCAAGTTTTTTATAACGGTAAAATAATTACCCTTGAAGACGGATTGCTTTTTAGTGATGTATCATTGTTTAAGGTAGGGAACAATATGCTTGCTTATATCGACCAATTTAAAAATTTTAAAGTTTTTTACAGAGGTGAGGTTACCGAATTGTTACAAACGAAGACTGTAAAAGTAGAAATAGGTCGTAATGTAATGGCATATATTGACCCTATTACCGATTTTCTTCAAATATTTTATGAAAATGAAGTTATTGAACAGGAAACATTTCGTCCTACCTCTTTTCAAACCGGATATGAAAAAGTTGCTTATATTACCAATATGGGTGATTTTAAACTTTTTGACAATGGAGAAACTTATACCATAAGCACCTTTGCTCCCGATGCATATTTGCTTAAAGATGAGATAGTTGTTTATCATCAACAAGGGCAATTACGTGCTTTTTATAAAGGAGATGATTATTTAATAGAAAATTATATTCCGTCGTCGTATAAAATCCATCAGAATATGGTAGTATATTTAGACCAAAACGGATATCTTAATTTATTTAAAAACGGTGAAACCAAAACATTGTCTTATCAAACAATAAAAGATTACGATGTTATGCGTAATGTTGTTATATACAACGAGGGTATTAATACTGTAAAAATCTATTTCGACGGGAAAATCTATACGCAGTAAGATTACCTGTTATTTTGTTTTTAGTTTATTTATAAATTCTTTGGAATTAATAATATATCTTGTATGATTGGCAGTACCTATAATGCCGTTTTCATCGGAAGCGATTATTTCAAATGAAACTTTTTTTCCGTCAATTTTATTTATTTCTGATTTGCAGGTAATTATAGCTCCGGGTAGTGATGCTTTCAGATGTTTTACGTTTATTTCAATTCCTACCGATGAGTAACCTTCGGGTAAAATATCTTCGATACTTTTGTATGCAGTTTGTTCCATAAGTGCTATCATTGACGGAGTGGCAAAAACTTCAGCTAATCCTGAACCAATTTGGGTGGCAGTATCTTTTTTTTCAACAATTTTTGTTTGATGACCTTTTATTCCGGTTTTAATATTCATTATAAAAAAATTCTGATGTAATTAAAAAATGCGGAAATTTTAACCCTCAATCTCTTTTTTTTCAAGAAGATTATTGAAAAACAAAATATCAAGAAAGATACCTCCTTTATCGTTGAGTTCAACAGAAACAAAACTTTCGCCGTGTTCAATGGTCCATACTCGGCGGTATTTATTTTTCGACGATATTATTTCGTCGTCTTCATCTGTCCATTCTTCTCTGCCAAAGTTATCTTTACCATAGATTGATGCAACTTTATTAATAATTGTTTTTAAAGTTTCAATGTTTTTTTCTTTGTTCTTTGATAAAAATCTCACATTTATAGGATTACTGCCGGTTATACTTTCTTTATCAAAAAATATTCTGAATTGAACAGTATCAAAAACATTAAATTCTTGCCATGGCAACTCTTTTTCATATACAATCATTACCGTAGCAGGTGTTTCTTCGCTGTCTATTTCATTATAATCGTCAGAAAAAAACGAAGTTAGATTGTATGTAAAACAATCTAATATGCTTTGCTCCTGTTTATTTGTTTTAAATGTGCTCATTTGTTTATTTTACTTTCAGCAGTAAATTTACAAAATCAATTTATTAGATAAAAAAGTTTTGATTTTTAAAAATAGTGAATAAAAATAAGAAATCCCGATAAAATATTATTATTTCTATTAAATAAATATAAATATTTCATGCAATATATTGATTATGTGTATTTTAATATGGTAGATGTTAGGTTTAATAAATAAAAAAAGCAGTTATTGCGAAAGCAAAGTTCGAAATAACTGCTTTTTAGAAATAATCTTTGTTATGTATAGTTTGCTAAAAAATATAAAATACACTTTTTCAGCAAATTTTATTTGATTAAATTTTCTCCAATTCTACAGTAAAGTGTCTCATAATTGGTGCTTCCCAAAGAATTTTATAACCTGTTGTAATTTTGTCTCTTCTGTCAAAAACATTTTTAAGAGCTATAGCAATTACATCCATGTGATTGTTGGTATAAGTGCGTCGCGGAATGGCTAAACGCATCAATTCCAAATCGGGATATCTGTTTTCTCTTGTTTCGGGGTCTCTGTCGGCAAGTAATGTTCCTATTTCAACACCTCTGATACCGGCTTCAATATAAAGTTCAACAGCTAATGTTTGAGCAATATATTGTTCTTTGGGCATATTAGGCAACATCTTTTTTGCATCAACAAAAATAGCATGTCCGCCGATGGGTTTTTGAATCGGAATACCAAACTCAATTAGCCTGTTACCAAGATATTCAACTTGTTTTATGCGGGTTTCAAGATAATCAAACTCTGTACTTTCGTCTAATCCTTGAGCAAGAGCATTCATATCGCGTCCCGACATTCCGCCGTAAGTAATAAATCCTTCGAACATGATATTGAATGTAGATGCCTGACGGAATATCTCTTTGTCTTTAAAACCGATAAATCCACCCATATTAACAATAGCATCTTTTTTGCTGCTCATGGTAGCAAAGTCGGCATACTGATACATTTCAAGAACAATTTCTTTGATTGTTTTATCGGCATATCCTTCTTCGCGTGTTTTTATAAAATATGCATTTTCTGCAAAACGAGCAGAGTCAAAAAGTAAAGGGATATTGTTTTTTTTCAATAATGCCGATACTTCTTTTATATTGCCCATTGATACAGGTTGTCCGCCTGCGGTGTTATTTGTTAGTGTTAAAACCACAAACGGTATTTTTCCTTTATTATCATTAATTACTTTTTCAAGTTTATTAATATCAATATTTCCTTTAAAAGGATGTGTGTTGTTAGTATCAAAAGCCTCGTCAATGGTGCAATCAACGGCTTTTGCTTTTCTAAACTCAATATGACCTTTGGTAGTGTCAAAATGTGAGTTACCGGGAATAACATCACCTTGTTTTACCAATACCGAAAAAAGCACATTCTCAGCAGCTCGTCCTTGATGAGTAGGTAAAAAATAATCGAATCCGAATATGCGTTTTATGGCATCTTTCATTATGTGATATGAACGAGCTCCGGCATACGATTCGTCTCCAATCATCATGGCTCCCCATTGTTTATCGCTCATGGCACCTGTTCCCGAATCGGTAAGTAAATCGATAAATACTTGCTCGCTACGCAAATTAAATAAGTTATATTTTGCGGTTTTTATCCACTCTTTTCTCTCTTCTCGTGTACTGCGGCGGATTGTTTCCACCATTTTTATTTTATATGATTCTGCAAAAGGTAATTCCATTTTTTATTTGTTTTTAAATTGTTAGAAATAAAATGTTTGTATAAAATATTATTTTACATATTAAAAATAAATTATTCTAATTTTGTCTAAAAAAGTTATTGTTAATAGTAAAAAATAAGGAAGTAAACACTATATAAAAATAAGATAGTGCTTATTGCAGAAATTTATCTCTGTTTTTGAGATTTAGATAAATAATGTTAGGTTGTATGTTTTTTTTGAAAAATTTTTCCATTTTCTCAAAAATATATTTTTTACAAAAATAAATAATCGACAACAAATAAACAATATTAAACACCTATCATGCAGCAGTTTTTTTTATGATAAGTTTTGTTTTTAAATAAAGTTGCTAAATAATTGATTTACAAAGCCTTGTCGTAAATAAATATATTTATTTTAATTAACACCTTGTAAATTCGTATAGCTTATTTGCTTTTTACTACTTTTGCAAAGTAAGAAATAGAATGTAGAGTGAGTTTTTATTTTTGGGTATGCAAAAAAAATTAAGTTTAATAATAATTGTTGTGGTTTTTAATATTGTAACTGTTTTTGCACAACAATCACAAGTGAGTAATACTGTTAATAATATTAATTATAAAGGTGTAATTAAAGATTATTTTTATTCAAATTCGTTAACAGATTTTGCCGACTCTTCTTTTTTAAATTCAAACAGGTATTTAGATAGTTTATTAAACAGCAACCTTAATAAATATTATATTGAGATTAATAAACTTGTTGTTTCTAATAAAGCATATCAAGAGATTAATAAACTTTATATATTCAGACAAAAAGTTGACAGTTTAAATAATATCAGGCGTAAGATATTATCTGATTATTGGAAACGAAAACAATTACAAGAACAGGCAGATACCGGTGAAATTAGTTCGGGCGACAGTTTGTTTTTTGAAATTATGGAATCGTTAAGTTATCAAGATACTCTTAATATTGATAGTATTTTGCAAGTATTACAACCTTACAACGATACTCTTTTAATGTCAATTGATAGAGTTATTAATAATTATAAAAATTCGGGATTAATACGTTGGATACAGCGAATGAGAAATGATACCGTTAATTTTTATCTTGTAAATATTAACGGTGATTCAATGTTGGTAAGATTGTATGATAATAATCATCGTCTTATACGTTTGGGACTTACTGATTTTTGGGGTTCTTATACACCCGCTGTAATCAGAAATATAAATAAAAATTCATTTAAAATTTTAATTGACGATACTCCCGAAATTTCATATGCCACAGACGAAAAAGCAAAAGATGCTATTAATAAATTGCAAATAAAATTGCCGGAACGAATGCTTACTATTAAGCCTATTCCTGTGAAAGAGTATGTTCCCATATGGATTTTGGGAGGAAATACAAGTGTTGATATTTCACAAGTAGGAATGCACCAGTGGGCACAAGGAGGCGACCCTACGCTTTCTTTTATTACGGGAATAAGGCTGTTTGCTATTTATAAAAAAGATAATCAGAGTTGGGATAACAGAGGAGTATTTAGATATGGTGTTATCAGGCAAGGACGTTATAGAAATGATACTACAGCTACTTTGCGTTCAAACGAAGATAAATTACAGATTTCAAGTAAATATGGTTATAAAGCGTTTGGATATTATTATGTTTCGCTTGAAGCAGATATAAAAACTCAGTTTGCTCCTATTTACGACTGGGACAACAATACAAGAGGAGATAGAATATCGGATTTTATGAGTCCTGCGTATCTTACATTTGCACTTGGCCTTGACTATAAGCCTGATAATTACACTACATTCTTTTTATCGCCTATTACATCAAAAACAACCGTTGTTCTTGATAACTCTCCCGATATTAAACAACGATATAATGTTGATACTACCAAAAGAGTAAGAAACGAGCTGGGAACACGTTTAAAAGTTTTATATAAAAGAAAAATTTTTGATGATATTGAGATAAAAAATTCACTCGAATTGTTTTCAAATTACTTGATAAAGCCTGAAAATGTTGATGTAAATTGGGAACTGAATATTATTTTTCCGATAAATGATTTTATTAGAACCACCATAACCACAAATTTAATTTACGATGATGATACCAAAGTGCCTAAATACTTTACTAATTCGGCGGGTATTGAGGAAAAATACGACGGCAAAGGGATGCAGTTTAGAGAGATGATAACAATAGGCTTTGCAATTAAATTTTAAACGATTTAATAG
>CAYRJP010000006.1:21113-28022 GCA_964424425.1 uncultured Bacteroidales bacterium
GCACGATTACATCTGTGGTTTTATTTTTATTAAATATTGATTTAACTTTTGTTTTATTGTATTTTTGTTAAAAATATAAATTATGGATAAAGAAAAAAGAAATATCAAGCATTACCCTGTATTAATAGAACAGGACGAGGATGATATGTATATTGTAAGTTGTCCAAGTTTTAAAGGGTGTCATTCTTATGGCGAAACCATTGACGAAGCCATGGATAATATTAGAGAAGCAATTGAGCTTTGTCTTGAAGAAGAAGGTGATTATAATAAAATAAATCGTTTTATAGGTTTTAGAGAAATGCAAATACAAGCAACTACAAAATAATTTTTAATATGCCTATATTACCGGTTTTTTCGGGGAGAAAATTTATAAAATATTTAACTTCTATTGGTTTTGTTGAAATTAGAACAAAAGGTTCTCATACAAGATTAAAACATCCTGATGGTAGAGTTACAACTGTGCCTATACATTCTAATAAAGATTTAGCAAAAGGTTTAGTTCGTAAAATCATTCGTGAAGATTTAGAAATGTCACTTAATGATTTTATACTTGAATGGAAAAAGTTTAGCAAGTAATATATCGTTACCGCACGATTATCCCGTTGGTGCGAGCTTGCAGCTCGTACCCTTTAATTTATAACAATTCATCAATTTCAATAACACTATCCTTTTTACTATAATTTTTGCACTACTGTATTTCCAATATTTACTGTTACCGCACGATTACATCTGTGGTTTTATTTAGTAAAACCTTTATTATTAACAGGATTTGCATAAATACTTAAAGCAATATTTGTTATTTTTTCTTTATCACCCTCAATTTCATTAACAGTATTGTTTACATATTTTTCAAATTTTTCTTTTTGCAAGGTAGAATACTCATTTTTAAATCGATTGGAATTGTTTAATATATCCCATGCAATAAAGTTATTCGGGAACAATTTGTAATTTTTATAAATCTGTTTATCAATTTCCGTTACAAAAACATCAATTATTTCGTTGTTACTCAATTGTTCGGTATTTAAGTTAATATTTTCAATAATTTTGTTTAAGGGAGTTCCCAAACCTATATGAACTTTGCCTTTTTGTGAAAACATACCGGTAACAACACTATTCATATCTTCGTTTTCAGCTTTTACGTATTCTTTAAAACTTGAAATATAAAGCTCATTTATTTTCTCTTTAAAACAAGGTTCGTACTCATACGATGTTGAAACAGGAATAATATTAAGTTCTTTTATTGCCGGTACAATATCCCTACGGTCGCCGATAAGCATTTTTAGCAAACCTTGTTGAGTCTTATCGTTACCGTCTTTTGTGCGTCCGTCGCGTTGAGCAATCCATAAAGATTCATGACGCTCTCTTACCAATTGATGAATATATTTAGAGTGTAAAACAGCATTTTTATACATCTGTATTTTGCCTCCTCCCCTGTAAAGAGTAAACATCTTATTAAGTTTTCCTATCTCTCTAAACAGAGAATTGGCAGTTAAATTATCGCCAACGGTAATTTCCGATGTAGGCAAATTGTTCTCAAAAAATATTGCTTGTAACAATGCAGTGTCCAATACAATATCGCGGTGATTGGCAATATACAAATGACCTTTTGATAAATTAATATTTTCAACTCCCGATGAGGTAAGTTCATCAATTGTATTTTTAATTAGATTTTGTAAAAATTTGTAAGATACCTGTGTTTGAAATTCTTCAATGGTTTTTATATTTTTAAGAAAATATGCAACCTTAGCAAATTCAATATTCGGAAAAAGGTGCTTGCTTACTTTTTTAAAACTTTCGTCGGCAATAATATTTTCAATAGCTTGCTTTACTTCCGAGTCGTTATATGGTCTTATTTTTTCAAATTCTTCATCAAAATTCATTGTAACAATATATTGGTTATAAAATTCAAATTTAGATTTTTTATTTTAAGATTTAAAAAATGCCAAAGTTTTTTTTAAAATTTAAAACATGAAATATGATATAGATACTGTCAGTTAACAGCATAGCATATTACATCAGGCGACAAATAATTATTTGTATATTTACCACAATCTAAAAATTTAAAAATGAAAATAAGAAAATTCATAAGAGATATTCATCGCGATTTCGGATATGTGTTTTTTGCAATGACTGTTATTTATGGAGTTTCGGGCATAGCATTAAATCATATTAACGATTGGAATCCGAACTATATAGTAACTGATGAGGTTGTGTATTCAGATTTAACAAAAGAAATAGGTGTTGATAAAGACAAAATATTATCCTTTCTTTCAACAATAGATGAGGCTGATAATTACAAAAAATACTATTTTCCGTCCGACAATAAGTTGAAAATATTTATCAACAACGGTTCAATATTGGTCAATACCGAAACAGGAGAGGCTCGGATTGAAAAACTTACACGCCGTCCTGTTTTTTATCAGTTTAATTATCTGCATTACAATAATGCAAAAAAAATATATACTTGGTTTTCCGATATTTTTGCGGTATCGCTTATTTTACTCGCTGTAACCGGATTGTTTATGGTAAAAGGCAAAAACGGAATAACACATCGCGGTGCTTGGCTTACTTTACTTGGAATTTTACTTCCGTTAATTCTTTATTTAATATCGGTTTAGTTATTACTGTTAAATTTTAATGAGTAAAAATCAGTTAATCGCATAATATTTATAATGTCAGCCAAATAATGCATTATTTGTGGCAACTGAAAATGTAATTTTAATCAGATGAACAAAAAAATACTTGCTCTTGCAATACCCAATATAATAAGCAATATTACTATTCCATTACTTGGAATGGTTGATTTGGCTATTGTGGGACATCTTGATTCTCAGGTGTATATCGGAGCGATAGCCGTAGGTTCAATGATTTTTAATCTTATCTATTGGTCGTTTGGGTTTTTACGAATGGGAGCAAGCGGACTCACAGCTCAGGCTTATGGTGCAAGAGATTTTGGCGAAGTTATGTCAGTATTGATACGAGGATTGTTGGTTGCTTTTTTTGCAGCAGCGGCAATTATTATACTGCAAATTCCCATACAAAAACTTGCTTTTTATCTTCTCGACGGAAGTATCGAAGTAGAACAATTTGCAAGCAGTTATTTTTATATCAGAATTTGGGCTGCACCCGCTACAATAGGTATTTATGCCATTGCAGGTTGGTTTATAGGAATGCAGAATACAAAAATTCCTATGGTGGTAGCAATATTGTCAAATGTTGTAAACATGGGGTTAAACATGTTTTTTGTTTTTGTAATGAAAATGAATTCCGACGGAGTTGCTTGGGGAACAGTTATAGCTCAATATACAGGTTTTGCAGCATCGTTGTTTTTTGTTTATCGATACTATAAAAAACTATTTAAATATGCCGATAAAAAGCTGATATTTAATTTGGTATCGGTAAAAAAATTCTTTTCGGTAAACCGAGATATATTTATCAGAACATTGAGTTTACTTGTTGTTTTTACTTTTTTTACGTCAAAATCGGCTTCAATAAACGATGATATTTTAGCAGCAAATTCAATTTTGTTGCAATTTCTGTTTATTTTCTCATTTCTTACCGATGGCTTTGCTTACGCAGCCGAAGCCCTTACGGGAAAATTTTACGGAGCCAAGCAATATCAAAAATTACAACAAACAATAAAATTGATATTTATTTGGGGAGGAGTTATCTCCTTAGTATTTACAGTTTTATATTATTTCGGAAACAGGCAGTTGATGTTGTTGCTGACAAATCAGCAGCAAGTTTTGTCGGTGGCGGCTGAATACACTTTTTGGATTGTGTTAATTCCCGTAATGTCGGTATCGTCATTTATTTGGGATGGTGTATTTATCGGTATTACGGCAGCAAAACAGATGCGAAACAGTATGCTTATTTCAACTTTTGCAGTATTTTTTCCGGTGTGGTATTTTTTTAACGATAAATTACACAATCATGCATTGTGGTTGGCATTTATTTTGTTTATGTTTTCGCGAGGATTAATACAAACGGTAATGTATAAATTTATTATCCGTAAAAATTAAATTTATTAATTAAATTTGGGCACAAATTTTAAAAACAAAAAAAGATGGGTAAAGTAATTATTTCGAGTTTTGAAGAATTGCAAGCATTAATAGGTAAAGATTTAGGAGTATCAGACGACCATGTTATCACACAAGAGCAGATAAATAAATTTGCCGAAGCAACATTAGATTTTCAATGGATACATACCGACCCCGAGCGAGCAAAAAAAGAGTCGCCTTTCGGAAATACAATAGCACACGGATATTTAACAGTATCGCTGTTGCCTTATTTGTGGGAGCAAATTGTTGATGTGCAAAATTTAAAATTGCAAGTAAATTACGGTATCGAAAAATTTAAATTTAATCAACCTGTTTTGGTAAACAGCACAGTGCGTTTGTATGCAAAAGTTGTAAATGCCGTTAATTTACGCGGTGTTATTAAAACAAATATCGGTGTAAAACTTGAAATAGAAGGAAATAAAAAACCTGCTTACGAGGGCGAAATGGTTTTTCTTTATCATTTTAACAATTAGCATTATTAAAGATTTTGCAGGTAACTAAAGCCTGTAAAACAATAATAGTTTTTATGACAATTGACGAAAGACTTAATGCCGAAGAGTTTTTTTTGCCTGCAATAAGAATGATTAATTCGGTAAAGCATGCAACATCAATAGGTTTGGGGCTTGGTGAGTTGCGGGAATTTTCTGTTGACAGTAAAATTACAGATGCTTTAACCGAATCGTTAAGCAATGCGGGAGTAAACTATTCCGATAATGCAGGATTACCCGTTTTGCGAGAGAGTATTGCCGTATTGCAAAAAAAAATTGATGGGTTTAGTTATAATAAAGAAAATATTGTGATAACCATTGGTGTGCAAAATGCAATTTATACTGTTGTAAAAACGCTTAACAAACTTGGTGCAAAAAGAATTTTGATTCCGGAAATTAATTTCGGTATTTACAAAAAAATACCGAAAGAGTTTGGTGTTGAAGTTGTAAACTATAAGCTGACTGCCGGTTTTAATATAGATTTGGAATATCTGTCGTCAATAATAAAAAGTGATGACATAGTTTTAATTAATTCACCCGCAAATCCTACGGGAAGAGTTTTTACCGAAGCAGAACAGAAAGAGTTAAGCAAGTTGTTGCAACAAAAACTAACCGATGGTTATGTTATCAGCGACGAAATATATGGTAACCTTGTTTACGAAGGTGAAGAGTATAAAAGTTTTTCGGTATTTTTCAATCGCACAATAGTAGTAAACGGTATATCGAAAAGTGCAGCAGCAGCGGGGCTTCGCGTAGGTTGGATAATTACTTGTAATAAAAATTTAGCAAAAGCATTTACTGCAAATAATGCTACAATATTAAGCTGTCCGCCTACGGCGAACCAATATGCCGCAATACCTGTTGTAAAGGGAGAAACCGCAAAAACCATTAAACATTACAATAACATATTGTTGAAAAACAGAGATATTGCCATTAGTGAACTGCAAAAAGCGGGAATTCCGTTTGTGAAACCATGCGGCAGTTTTTATATATTTCCCGAAATAGGACATTTAATAAACGATTCGGTATTCGATTTTTGTGTGTCGTGTGCAAAACAACAAAACGGGGTTGTTGTTATTCCCGGCGAAATATTCGGAGCCGAAAATAATGTGCGTATCTCTTTGGCATCAATGCAAATAGAAGAGGGAATAAAACGATTTGTTAATTTTTTGAGAAAATCATAAATCCGTAAGGCTATATTTAGTGCATCGGTATTTGTTGTATAATAAATATAGTAATATGATGATTTTCGGAGTTAAGCCCTAACTTTTCATAAAATACGTAATTGGAGATACAACATACTGATTATAGGTCAATTGTGTTAAAGAGGTGTAAAATATTTACGTAATTATTTATTTCTGTATTACGCTTAGTATTAGTCAGATGTGAGGTTTATTGCGTAAAAAAAGAAAAGTTAGAGGTTAAGAAAAAAATAAAACTTCACTAAAATATTTTTATCCATTGTGCGTTTAACAATAAATGAACAACAAAACCAATAGCCTATAAGGATATTTCTACATTGTATTTTTTCATTTATTAATTAAAAACCAACAACTATGAAAAACTATTTTATTGTAGGATTAATTCTAATGTTAGGCATTGTATCGTGTAAAAAAGAAGAAACAGCAGACCCTGCACCTGAAAAACCTGTAAATTATATGCCGCTAACTACAGGTAGTTATTGGGTTTACGACACTTATTCAATTGATTCCACAGGTAAAGAAATCTTATTTCGAGAAAACGACACCATTACTATTATTGGTGATACTGTGTTAAACGGAAAAACTCACAAAATTTTTTACGGAATATATGTAAGTGATGCTTACAGGAAAAAGTATTATAGGGATTCTTCCGGATGTATTTTGTTAAATAATAAAGTTATTTTTAATTCGAATAATTTTACTGATACATTATATAAAAAAGTAGAATATATATCAGATAAGGTTTGGTTTACATCTTATATTTTAATGAAAAAAGTTGATAAATCAGTTATTGTTCCGGCAGGAAATTACGATAATATACTAAACGCAAATCTAATTTTAGAAGTAAACGATTCGTTAAAAACAAAGATGAGTTTTAATAAAATTTATGCATCTGAAACAGGTTTGATATTAGAACAATATGCTTGGGTTGCAGAATATCTGCAAAAGAAAAAATATTACGAAAGAAGATTAAAATCATTTTTTATAGCAAAAAACAATGAAGATTAAAAAATAAGTATAACTCTTTTTTGATAAGATCTTACATTTTATATAATAACTTAGTGTGTATTTAATTGTAATACAAATTATTGAGTAATAAGTATTAGTTAAACCCGACTTATGCAGTAGGAGTTGTGAAATAGTGAACTTACGGCATTT
>CAYRJP010000007.1:0-16497 GCA_964424425.1 uncultured Bacteroidales bacterium
TAAAAAGTTAAAATATATTAACACATTAATCTTTACAATTAAAAAAACAAAGTGACCCCTTGACTGTATTTTTTTAATAAAATTTTCTGAAACCTATAATTTCTCTTACCTCTTTAATTGTTTTTGTTGCACTTTCGCGAGCCTTTTCAGCACCTGTCTTTGCTACTTTCCGCAAATATTCATTATCGGCTTTTATGGCATTTATTTTTTCGCGAAACGGTGAAGTGAATTTTATTACATCTTCGGCAAGTTGCTTCTTTAAATCACCGTAACGAATTTCACAATTGGCATATTTTTCTTTAAAATATTCAAGTGTATCGGTCGATGAAACTTGCTCCATAATGGTAAACAAATTTTTTATCGGCTCCGAAATCTCTTGATTTTTTTCGGTAGGTCCGCTATCGGTTACGGCACGCATAATTTTTTTGCGAATACTACTGTCTTCTTCATACAAAAATATTCCGTTACCTTCTGATTTTCCCATTTTACCTGAGCCGTCGAGTCCGGGAATTTTTATCAACTCTTCACCAAAATTAAACGGCTTTGGTTCGGGGAAATAATCAACTTTATAAATATGATTAAAACGGCGAGCAAATTTTCGAGCCATCTCTAAATTTTGCTCTTGATCTTTTCCTACAGGAACTTTTGCCGCTTTGTGAATAATAATATCAGCAGCCATTAATACGGGATATGTTAATAATCCGGCATTAACATTATCAGGCTGCAATCTTATTTTATCTTTAAACGATGTTGTCCGTTCAAGTTCTCCGATGTAAGCATTCATATTGAGCAACAGATAAAGCTCTGCTACTTCGGGCAAATCACTTTGAATAAACAGCGTGCTTTTTTCAGGGTTGAGCCCCGATGCCAAATATTCGGCTAATACTTGTTTTACACTTTCGTGCAAATTGGCAGGTGTAGGATGCGTAGTTAATGAATGATAATCGGCAATAAAAAAATAGCAGTTATTCTCTTCTTGCATTTTTAAAAAATTCTTTACCGCTCCAAAATAGTTTCCCAAATGAAGATTTCCCGTAGGTCTGATTCCGCTTACAACTATATCCATTTTTAAAAAATTAATTTTTTTGAAATGCAAAACTAATAAAATGAAGTAAACATATAAAACATAATTGTAAATTAAAATGCTCCTATGTTTATATTACTTTATAAATTTCCATGGGTTTACGTTTTCCTTTTAACTGTATTTCGCCTGCCGACTTAAATTTATACTGTTTTTTGTTTTGTATCATTTCGTATAATACTCCCGAAATAAGCAATTTGCTTTTAAGTTCATTGCATTTTGATTCTATGCGTGCCGCGGTGTTCATGGTGTCGCCGTTGTATGAAATATCACGACGGATTTTACCTATCTGCAAAACCATTACTTTACCAACATGTGCTCCTGCTTTAAATTGCGGAGTGAGTTTATATTTACGATTGTAATAGCGTTTACGATTTTCCAATACTTTTGAAACTGCAAAAAAAGATTTTATAAAATTATTCCGCATTAATCCGCTTTTTATTGTCCATGAAATAATTGCTCCGTCACCGAGATATTGGTAAATTTCACCTTTGTAGTTATCAACAATTGCCAAATCGTTAAACAAATCTTGAATCAGATGACTAAATTTTTTGTGCCTCAATGCTTCGGCAATAGCTGTTGACGATTTTAAGTCTATAAACATAAAAATTCTCTCTTCTTCGCGAGGTTTATTCAATGCACCAAAGAACCAATTTTTAAGATTTCCTCTTCCTATTTTTGTAAAAACATCTTTCAACAGACTATTTAAGAAACAAGCTATATAAAAGAATATCAAAAATCTAAATAAGTAAATATTTGTATCAGGTATTTGAAGAATAAGCTCACTATAAGTATAATTTTGCGGGAGTCCGGTTGCCGGTATTGATGCTGCAAATATTATAACAAAAGCCGATAAAAAATACAATACCGATTTTATCAGCAATGTCAATTGTATGGGGAAAAACCTATTAACTTTATCGTTGAATAAAATATCTATAACTGAAAATAGTAACGATGTGGAAACAGCAACATAAACAATAAACAGGTAAACAGGATATATTTGTGCTTGTTGTGAAAAGTTGTTTATAATATTATTATCGCCTGTTAAAAAGACATAAAACATATAAGCAATTACCCAAAAAACAAATTGAAATGTAATATTCGTTAAAAACCGATTTACAGCTGTTTTAATTTTTTCTATTGTAAACATATACAAAACAGATTTTATATAAGATATAAAGAACGGGAAATATATCAAAGAAGTCAATTATTATATATTAAAAATCCGCAAAGCATTTAAGTTCTAATCTTAAATGCTTTGCGGATATAATAATCAAGCACTATAAAAATTACATATTCATATACGACAAAATAACTACCGCTGCTCCCTCTTTACCATCTTTAAATGATACTACTATGCTATACATTCCTGTTTTTTGACATTGAAATCCTACTCCTTTAAGAAAAGAACCGTCAGATTTTAAATTTGTCCCCATAACTTTATTATTTTCAACTAATTTAATAACGGCTTTTCCTTCATATCCTTCGGCATTACAAGCTGTCAGCTTATATATTGTGCCTTTATTCATTATAACATTAAATTTTGCAGTAGGGGGAGAAACACTGCTTCCTGATAATTTTACTCTATAGTCTTTTAAATATGTAGCATTTCCAATACCCAAAGCACAAACATTTACCAGTTCATCACTTTGAGCAAAAACATTATTAATTTGAAAACTAAATAAAACAGTCAGTATTATAATAAAAATCTTCATTTGTTTAAATTTTATTGTATTTGTTGCCTAAAAAACAGAAATAACGAAAAACGTTATTATAAGTTTATCATTTTATTTCTTACATCTTCAATAACAGTAATAATGTTATTAAGAGTTTCGTCAGAAATATCAACATTTTGTTTGTCATTCTGCACAATAATTAACATCCCATCAACCTCTTTTGCTTCAGGCTCTGCCATTTCATAAGTAATTTTCACAGCCTCGTATTCTTTCTTTATTCTTTCAACATCATCAACAAGTTTGACAAAATTAGGGTCTGTTTTATAGTTTTTAAGAATAAGTATTAAATCATTAAGCACAAGTTTTTGAGTAGCTATTCGCTCAACTACCTCTTTATTTGGAGCTGCTTTAACAACTTGAGTTGCCAGATACATTCCTTCAACCCACATTCCGGTAACAATTAACGAACTTATATTACTACGATTATTATTTCGTAAATATTCATCCATATTGTTAAAACTTGATACCGAGATATACATTAACGAATCAAGATTTTCATTGTTTGTTGCTAAACGCTTAATAGTATTGAAATCAAAAAACTGTCCTATTCTAAGCTCATTTGCAAGAGTTTTAATAGTTGTCATATTATTAATAACAGACCCTGTTTTTTCATACATATTAAGATATCCCAAATCGCATCCGTAAATACCGAGATTAAGAGCTCGCTTAAAGTCTGTATTAAGATAATCAACTCTTTTGGTTGATGCTAACAACTTTTGAGAAAAAGATACTCCTGTTGATTTTAACAATGCCGCCATTTCCACGGGTGAAGAAATATTATCTATAATATCTCCCATTGCCTCTTGTGAAATCATAAGCGGTTTATCATCTCCAAAAATATCATCAGGTATTTCAATATCATCGGAGTTCTTTTTACTGTCACTGTGGCATCCTACTTGAGCTAACGCAATTGCCACCAAAACTATAAATGTAAAATTATACCATTTTCTCATCATGAGTATTTATTTTATTTATAAAAGTAGTTTTTTTTATTAACATTCAAAAATAAATCTATTTTTGAAATAAATCCATTATTTTTTTCAGCCAATCATAATAAAGGGCTACATATCCTATAATTGTCATTAACCAAACGAACCACATATTAAACCAAAATGTGTCAAAATCTCTTCCTGCAAAATGCTTTACGGGAGAATAAAAATGTGCTCTGAAATCAAAAGCATTTTCTACCCACGGCATTTGATAAATTGGTTCTGTTTGCTGTATAAGCCTGTCTTTGTAGGCTAATATTTTATTTTTTTCATAAATTTTTCTTACAATATCCGAAACTGATTCATTATGATATTTTTGACGGCGTTTGTTATAAACTCCGGGATATTTTTCTTCAAGATAATTGATAATTTTCTCTTTTTTATTGCTCATTTTCGATGATAATGATGAATAATATTTATCAAGATTATCAATATATTCCGATGTATAATATCCTATTTCGGGTGTAAATTTATCAATTGTAAGTGAATTGTCATAATCAAATTTAACATCTTTTACTCTTACTGTCTCTTTATACAGCTCATTTTTTAATAATGCCAATTTTTCTGCTACAATTTGTTTTATAGAATCGTTGGTTGTATTTGCATTTTCAATACAATATTCTATTCTGTCTTTTAATTCAGGCAAGTAATATACAGTTTTAAAATCGGATGTATAAATATCTTTTTCAATATCGTAAAAGTCTTTTTCAAACTCATTGTCTTTAAACTGACGCACCATTAATCCTTCATAAACCCAGCGTGTTGCCATTAATTCACAAACCGGAGGGACTCCCTCTACGCTACCTATTGCCCTGTTAAGTTTATCGAAACTGAACATTGCTCCGCCAAGTGCCATTTGCGGTATCATTACCAAAGGAATCATAATGTAAATGGTTACGGCTGAATTAAATGCCGACGATAAATTTAATCCCAGTAAATTTGAGAATGTGGCAATAGAAAACAGTGCCCACCAATATTCAAACCATAGCCCGTGAATACCAAGAATAAAATTACCGACTATAACAAAAAGTAGTGATTGAATGGCTGATATAATAAATAGAATAACTATTTTAGAAATAAGATAACTTGACCTGCTAAGATTTAAAAATGCTTCTCTTTTTAATATTTTTCTATCTTTAAATATCTCTTCACCACTTACCATTAAACCCAAAAACATTGCCACAATCATACTCATAAAAATATAAATGGGTATGTTTTCATTTTCTCTGAATATGTATATGTTTGAGTTTGGATCGGCAATGTATCGTATTAAAAACGACAAAATAAATCCCAGTAAAGGAGCTTCAAATATATTCAGTAGAATATATTGTTTGTTACTTATTTTAGCCAAAAAATCGCGTTTAAAATAAATAACAACTTGCTTAAACCAACTCGGAATATTTAATGACTTTGGCGGGTCTTCATTTAAATCTTTATATTGTTCAAAAGTTATTTTTTCTTTATACTTAGATTCCCACTCTTCGGGGTGAACTTTTCTTTTGTTTGTATATCGCCCAAATTCGTCAACTACCTGAGCATCAATAATATTAAATATAGCTTCGGGGTTTACATTACCGCAAGTAGGACATTCACCTACATCGCTGTTAATTTGAGCATCGAGTTTTTTAAAATATGTAACTGCCTCAACCGGATTGCCGTAATAAATTTCATATCCTCCGGTATCGAGTATTATCATTTTATCGAACATTTTGTATATTTCCGACGACGGTTGGTGAATTACCACAAAAATTAACTTCCCTTTCATAGAAAGTTCTCGCAGTAAGTCCATTACGTTTTCGGAATCGCGTGATGATAATCCTGATGTAGGCTCGTCAACAAAAAGTATTGATGGTTCTCTGATAAGTTCAAGAGCAATATTTAATCGTTTACGTTGTCCTCCGCTAATAGTTTTATTAAGTGGAGAACCTACTTTTAAATCTTTTCTGTCAAGCAGTCCTAAGTTTGACAGTGTTGTTTCAACTCTTTTATTAAGTTCTTCTTCTTCTAAGTCTTTAAAACAAAGTTTAGCACTAAAATACAGGTTCTGATAAACAGTTAATTCTTCTATTAAAAGGTCGTCTTGCGGAATATAACCTATTACGCCTTCCATTTTTTCTTTTTCGGTATGCAAATTTATACCGTTAATCAAAACTTCTCCTTTCGATGGAGCTTCAATACCTGTTAATACATTTAATAAAGTTGTTTTTCCGGCTCCGCTGGCACCCATAATACCTATTAATCGTCCTTGTTCTTCGCTGAGATTAATATCGCGTAAGCCTATTCCTCCGTTTTTAAATCGGTATTCTACATGTTTTACATTGTATGTAATATGTGCAGAGGTGACATCTGCCATAAATTTTGATACTACATCGCTGTAATACACCGGTTTCCCTTTCGGAAAACGAATAGCACTACCATTTGCAAACAAATATATTCTATTCGAACGGACGGGCAATCCGTTTAAAAGTACTTCCTGACTTCCTGTATATCTCAAAAAATATAATTCTACACTTTTAATTTGCAGAATATATACTTCTTTATCAAGCTCATCGCTTTTAATAAATTTTGCATTTTCAAGTTGGCAATTGTCACCGCTTACCACTAAAATATTAGGAATATCAAGGTCACTTACAGCATCGTTAATAACAAAGGTTTGTGTTGCTTTAAATTCTTCGGGCGATATATTAAATACCTCGGCTACGGTATTAAGAATTGCCATTCGCTGCTCGGTAAATTTTTTATCGGCAGCAATAAGTTCAAACAGTCTGACTAAAACAACAACTTTTTGCTCTTGTGTAAGTGTTTTATTAATTTTTTTACATATCCCAAGAATGCGGACAGAATCTTTAACAGATGTGAGTTTGATTTTTTCGTTATCGTTTTTTTTATTTTGATTGTCTTCTCTGTTTTTAATGCCGGCATCTTTATAGAATAAACCTAAATATTCTTCAACATAATCAGCACTTAATTGTGTCGTAAGAAAACTCTCGACAAAATCAATTTCACTATCTTCAACTCCGCCATCTTGCTTTGCAATAATTGCAAAGAGTTTCATTAAGGCTTTTAAGATTTCTTCACTCATTCTTGGGTGTAATTATTTTATTTTTGTGCAATGTATAAATAAAAATCAATTTTATTAATCCATTGAATAGCTGATTTGCTCAAACGGCACTTCAACAATATCTGCATATTCTTCGCCTGCTTCTTCCATATCCTCGTCATCTTCGGGATAATGCCAACGAACCAATACATCTTTACCCGATTCATACATCTCTTCAAGTTTCAATAGTATATCGAGTAACATTTTCGATGAAGCGGTATTAAAATATACCAACTTAAAATTAAAAACTGTTTTTCCTGCAGCTTCTTCCGAATATTTATCCAACCAATCTAAAATAGGCTCATAAAACGAAGCTACATCTTCAGGCAATGATCTTCCTGATATCTCAAAGATTTCATTTGCTACATCTAATGTAACGCTCGGAGTATCGTCTGTTCCAACTATTTTAATTACTTCCATAATCTACTTTTATTAAATGTTATTTCTTGAAATTTTGCTCGAAAATATAAAAAATGCGTATTCGTCGTTTAACGAAATAAAATTATAATCTAATTTATTACCTGTTTTTTTGGCAATATCAATAAATCCAAGTCCTGCTCCTCCTTTATGAGAAAGGCGACCTTCTTTTATTTGTTGCTTATACAATTGTTTAAGACCATCTTTATCAAGATCATTAATCTTTTTAAGAATTTCTTCCATTTCGGATATTTTACTTTTGCTTAAAACATTACCGGTGGTTACAATGTATTCTTCGTCGTTTTTACTTAAAAGAAATACTCCTCTTCCTTCCATTGTTCCATCGCTACTGTCAATGCAATCAGCATGCTTTCCGATATTTTGCAAACACTCAACCATCACATGAAACACCTTTTTTTGTGTTGAATGCGACTCTTCGTTTATTTGCATATTTGTTTCTGTAAGCGATGTAAAAGCCTTTGTTATTTGGTGTGTTATTTCACCTTCATAAACCAATTCAACCTTCTGGTCTTTCATTGATTTATAAAAGCTATAGACAAATTCCAAAAACTCTTTTTTATCTGCATTTTGCCCATCCATAGCCGATTAAATTAAAATTTAAAATTCAATTCCTATTAATAATACGTCATCAATCTGTTTGTTGTTTCCTTTATACGTTTCAAAATCATCATTAAACAACTCCTGATATTCCGGCATCGATAAATCAGGATTGTTAATAATATTTTCTCTGATTCGAGAAGCCTGATATTTTCTTCCTTTTTCGCCTCCTATTTGATCGGGTAAACCGTCTGAAAAGAAGAAAATTTTATCTCCTTTGATGATATCAATTTTATAATTAATAAAATCTTTTTCGGGTTTTCTTCCTAATGGAATACCGCCAATTGCTTTTCTGTTACCCTTAAATTGTTCTAATTTATTATCGCGTAACAGATACAAAGGACGGTGAGCTCCCGAATATTCCAAAATATTTTTGTTCAAATTAATTTTACACAAGGCAATATCCATACCATCGCGGGCATCGGAATCTATTCTGTCTTGTTTCAAGGTAATTCTTACTCCTTCATGCAGTTTATCAAGCACTTCACCCGCCGATATATTATCGTAATGGTCAACAACATTATTTAAAATAAAATATCCGATAAACGAAAGCAAAGCTCCCGGAACTCCATGTCCGGTACAATCAACTGCTGCAATAAATATATCATCACCTTTTTTAAAGAACCAAGGAAAATCACCACTTACAACATCTCTTGGTTTATAATAAACAAACGACTGTGATAAATGCTCGCGTATTAATGCTGTATTTGGCAATATTGATGTTTGTATTCTTTGTGCATAATTAATACTTTCCTGAACGGCTCTGTTTTTATCTTTAACTTCTTGTTCAATTTGTTTTTGCTCGGTAATATCGTGTGCAACAAACAAAATGGTTTCCAACTCCTTATCATCACTAAATTCGGGGATAGAATTAACTTGCATTATTCTGTCGCCGAAATTTGTGGGGAATGTTGTTTCGGTATTAGTCTTTTGTAACGAATCTTTTACTTCTTTTATTGAGTCTAAAAAGAATTTTTTTATTTGCGGATGAAAATCAACATCTGCAAGTTTCTTTTTTATAATATCATTATTATCAACTCCGGTAAATATTTTAACAATCGGGTTTGCATAAAAGAATTGTCCTTCGGTACTTACTCTGATAATCATATCGGGCGAATTTTCCGAAAGAGATTGCATTTTACTTTTCATGCGTTCTTCTTTTTCGGCTCTTTTTCGTTCGGTGATATCTTGAGAGTTTATAATTATTCCGTCAATTGCAGGGTCGTCAAGCAGGTTACGTCCTCTTGATTCAATAAATATTTTCTGCCCGTCTTTTCGCATATAAGTGTATTGAATTGAGAATGATTCTCCCGGATTTTCCAGCAGTTTCATAAACATATCCGATACTTCTTTTACTCCTTTTGCAGTAAGCCTGTCCATGTCTTTACCGTCCATCATTTCTTCAACGGTATAGCCGTAAATACTGTGAACAGAGGGACTTATATATTTAAGTTTCATATCTTCATCGTAGATAGAGATTATCTCCGATGCATTTTCCAATAGTGAATGAAGGCGTTTTTGAGCATTTTCTACTTCACGAACTTTTGATTCGAGGTTTGCATTTGTTTTTTCAAGTTCTTCATGTGTTGCCCGCATTTCCTCGGCATTTTGCCTTAGCTCTTCTTCATTTTCCTGAAGCTCATTTGTCATTTCCTGAGCATCTTTCAAAAGTTTTTCGGTTCGAGCATTAACCTTGAGGTTAAATATTGTTCGAGCAATAATATCACTTAGTTCTTCAAGGAATCGTATAGAAAGAGCATCAATATCTTTATCTAAAGATGCAAATTCCATTACTCCTTGTAATTTTTCATCGGTAATTAAAGGAACAAGCAACAGTGCCGAAGGTTTTTTATCGCCAAGAATTCCTGATGATATTGTAACATAATCTTCGGGTATTTCGCGACGGAATATTGTAGCCATTTCAAAAGCACACTGCCCCACAAGACCTTCACCCACTTTAAATTCGTTGTTCAGATATTTACGACGATTGTATGCAAATGTAGCTGTATTTACAAGTTTATTTTCTTCTTCAACATATAGATAAAATGCTCCTTGAAGAACATTTATATATTTTATCAGTTCAACAAGTGTTTTATATGAAAGGTCTTGAAGGTCGTTGTGCATTCGTAAGATATCCGAAATAATATCTTTGCCTTTTGCTATCCAATTTTGTTGTCGTTCATTTTCGTTGGTTTTAAGGATATTTTCTCGCATTTTAACCAACGATCTACCCAGTATATCATTTTCATCAATATCTTCAACATCAGCAGATAGGTCGCCTTCGCCTATTTTTTTTGCAAATCGGGCATTTGTGTTGATAATGTTCTCTTTTTCTTCAATAATGCTATTCATTTCTTTGACAGCATCGTGATAATATCTAGTTAAAATAAATCCTAAAAATCCTAATATTACAGGAGCTAAATCAACTATAAAATATGCAGGTGATGTAACATGTAGTTGCCACAATCCGTGAAATGATAATTCAACATCAGTTCCAATAAAACCAATTATCCATGTAATAACCGGAAAAATAAAGCCCATAATAGTAAATCCGGGTATGTAATTTACCCTATTATTGACTTTAAATATCAACATTTGCGATATTTTATCTATTATCTTGGTCATTTGTTTATTGTTTCGTTATTATAACTTAACCCCGATGCTTTTTGTCCGAAAAATTCTGCTATTTCATCGGCTCTTCGTACTAATCCTGTTTCTATTGATTTAAATGTTGCTATTTCAACAACTCCTATTACTTCTTCTTTGTCAATAATAGGAATAATAGCTAAAAATTTAGGTTCATGACTACCGAGTCCTGAAATAACTTTAACATAACCTTCCGGAATATTATCTATAAAAAGAGCTTTTTTATCTTTAACAACTTGTCCTGCAAGTCCACTACCTTCTTCAAATTCCAGCGGTGATTCAGTCGAATAGTATGCATATTCAGCTGCCGGTTTATA
Organism: uncultured Bacteroidales bacterium; assembly: GCA_964424425.1. GTDB lineage: Bacteria > Bacteroidota > Bacteroidia > Bacteroidales > SZUA-534 > GH45. The sequence continues at coordinate 10,905 of CAYRJP010000007.1, forward strand.
TAATTTATCAACGGGGCTGTAATAATATACAATTCCCACAACAATTTCAATTTGATTACTTATGGCTTTTAATAATGAAGAACCAAAATCTTCCCAATTTTTAAACTCTTTAATATCATCAGATAATCTGTTTATATTCAATGTCAGGTTATCGGCTTCTTGAACTTTTTCTTCTACCTCTTTTTCAAGTTTTTCCATCTCTTCAACAGAAGAAGCCAAAAATTTTTCTTCACGCTCAATAGTTTCATTAATACTATTTATTCCGGTAATACCCAAAGTTAAAACAACAGGTACCTCAACTAAAAAAAGTGCTAATAAAAATATACCGAACCAATTATCTTTAAATGATGGTGTTGCTCCTATTACAACTATAAGCGAAATAGCACTTATTGACAGCAACAGTATCAAATTAAAAATTATTTTTCTTTTATTTTTTATTAAATCATCCATTTATAAAACTTTATAAATTGAGCAAAAAATCTATAATTCGTGTTGTACTGAACACATGATCAACATTTGTTGCATTCATTGAAGCCAGTGTCATTGTAGGCACTTGACATTCGTTAGGGTCTTGTACAATAGTTATTCCTCCACCGTCTTTAACACTCTTTAATCCCATTGCTCCGTCTTTGTTGGCTCCGCTTAAAATTACGCCTACCAACTTCTTTTTATAATTATAAGCTGCCGAAAAAAACGATAAATCAATAGACGGACGACTATGATTTACTGATTCTTCGGTAGATAATGCAAATCTATTTCCAAGTTCAATATACAAATGATAATTTGCAGGTGCAAGATAAATTTTACCTGATTTTATAGCTTCTTTATCATTTGGCTCTACAATAGGCAATTTTGCTTTGATTGAAAGAGCTTCAACAAATCCTGAACGAACATGTTTTAGTCTGTGTAAACATAAAATAACAGGCAACGGGTAATTTGCGGGTAATGACGAAATAATTTTTGTCACAACCTGAAAACTTCCTGCCGAGCCACCTATTATTACTGCTTTATAATTCATATTCGTTTTGTTTTATATTTTAATCTACTCTTTTTCTGTAAATTTTTTCTGATTCATTAATCAATTGCATTTTTTTCCCTACTTCGGAATGTTCTAATGTTTCTCTATTTCCGATAATAAGATGCCCTCCTATTGTTAAATTATCTATCAATTTACGAATTACTTTTTCGTAAAGAGGTAAATTATATTGTATTAATATATTTCTAAAAAGAATAAGTCTGTAAGTGTTACTTGTTGTTCCGTTTTGCGAAATATCATATTTGTTGAATTCTACATTATCCAACAAACTTGTATCCATAACAACTTTATTATCTGTAACTGTATAATATTGAGAAAATTCAAACTTGCCGGAATATCTTGAATAGTTTGCATTTCCTATCTCCATCTTTTTTAAATCGTAATAACCTCCTTCTTTTATTCTGTCTATTCTTTTTTGAGACGGACAAGATGCTATTACTCTAACATTTTTTTCAAGATTTAGTTCACGTAAAATTACCATAAGTGAATAAACTTCTTCTCCCGATGATACTCCTGCCATCCAAATTTTCGATCCCGGTGTTTTGCAAACTTCGGGAAGATAAATCTCTCGCAATTCACGCCATAATGATGGGTCTCTAAACAATTCGGTAGTATCAATCATTAATTGGTCAAGCAATTCTTCCAAATTAATATTGTTTCGAGTTACTTGCTCTATAAATTCATCAACTAATCCTAAGTTAAAATATGACAAAACATGTTTAAACCTATACCTAAGTGTAGTCAATGTATAGTCAATAAAATCAATGCCGTAAGCATCTTTTATTGCTGTTATCATTTTTTTTGTATCAACTATCCCTAAGTCTGCCATATTCTTTAAAATTGTTTCTTTTTATAAAAACCTTTTGTTCTGTCAAAATTGTTGGCTATCGGACCTAAAATACTTTCATGTGCTCCTAAAATCAAATAGCCGTCACGATACAAACTGTTGTTAAATAGTTCAATAACATGATTTTGCAATTTATTGTTAAAATATATTATTACATTTCGACATAGTATTAAATCAAATTTTGAATAAAAAATATTTCCGTCTTTTACTAAATCATGTTTTCTGAAAACAGCTTTTTCTCTTAAAAACTGTTTCATTGTTATGGTGTCTTTAACTTTATCTATATCAAAATATTTCTCGTAAGGAACATCTTTTTTGTCTTCGAAATTATACGGGTTTTCTTTTAATACTTTATCAAAATTATCAAGATAACCTAAATTAAATCTGTATTTATATGTTGCTTTCTTAGCTGTTTCAAGCATATCGGCATTTATATCGGTAGCAAATACTTTTGCTTGCTCAAACATTCCCAATTCATTGAGCAATATAAGCATAGAGTAAATTTCCTGCCCACTGCTGCATCCGGCATGCCAAATAAATATTGATTTATTTTTTTTTAATTTCGGGAGTATCTGATATTTTAACGTAATCCACATTTCAGGGTCTCTAAAAAGTTCTGTGGTGTTTACAGTAATATCTTTTACTACCTTTTCAAGAAAATTTTTGTCTTTGGCTACTTTTAACGACAGTTGGTTTATATCCATATGATTATCAACCAAAAGTTTTTCTACCCTACGCTTAAATGACCTTTCAGAATAGTCAGCAAAATTATAGGTAGATGACATTTTGATTGCAGTGATAAATCGTTGGACATCTTCGTTTGTTACCATAAAAAATATCTGTCGTTTTTATTTTCAGCAACTTTGCCGATTGAACAAGCGTAAAAATAATAATTTTTATTAAATAAAATATTCTATGTAGAATTATATTTGTTAAGTTTTTAATTCTACGTAATGTATTTTATTACTTTCAACACTGTTTTTATGTTTTTAATAAAATATTTTAATACTAAAATAATCATTTATATTTAAATATCTTAATATGTGTAAAAATAAATTTACTGTCGGCATATACGGTATTCAAGATATCAACAATTCAGGCATTCCCACAATATCACACGACCACGCTATTTGCATAATGCAATCGGGTAAAATAATTTTTAATGCTCAGCTTGAAAGGTTAACTCAGAATAAACATTGCAACAGTATGCCTCAAATGATTTACGATTTGTTAAAACAAAAAAAAGTTTTCAATTTCGATTTTGATATTGTTTTTGTTGATAATATTTTGGGCAGAGCTTTTATCAGTTCACAGGGGAATATTCGTTTCGAAGCAAATATTAATAATTCTCTCGCTTCAGGTATCGAAAAAGGAAGATTTTGGTTGTTTGATAAATTTACCGACGGTTATATTTTAAATCACGAACTTGCTCACATTGGGAGCTGTTTACCGTTTTTCGGAGCTTTTAAAGAAAACAGTTTGCTTATTCACTTTGACGGCGGTGCCAGTTTAAGTAATTTTTCGGCTTGGACATATAAATCGGGTAAAATTAAAAACATCGAATACGGTTGGGATTTAAAATGGTTGTCATCATTATTTAATGCCAATGCTTTAACTTTTGCTTTGATAAATGCAAAACAGTCAGACCTTAATAGTGTCCCGGGAAAATTTATGGGCTTTGCATCTTTCGGAAAATACAATAAAAAAATAGAGAATTGGCTTATTGAAAATGATTTTTTTAAAGATATTTGGGGTAATAAAAAGATGTTTTTTGAGTCGGTAAAAAATAATTTTAATATTGAATTAAACGGTTTTGACCAAAAAAACGGTTTTTTACAAAATATTGCCGCAACAATACACTATATTTTTGTGCGAGAGGCTTTTAAAAAGTTTAAAAAATTACAAGCTCAAACAAAAGCTGAAAATCTTTATTACAGCGGAGGTTCAGCTTTAAATATTGTGTTAAACAATAAAATTATAGAATCAAATATTTTTAAAAATGTTTTTATTCCTCCGTGTTGCAACGATTCGGGACTTGCTACAGGTGCTGCTGCTTTTTGCGAATGGAATAAAAATAATGAAATAAATCTGCATTCGCCATTTATTAATAATTGGAATATTGAAAACTATAATGTTAACTACAGCAATGAAACCATTGAAGCCGTTGCCAATTTATTGATTAACAATAAAGTTATCGGTATTTGTAACGGCTATGGCGAATCGGGTCCTCGTGCTTTAGGAAACAGAAGTATTATAAGTGTTGCCTCGTCGAAAAAATTAGCTCAGAAAGTAAGTATGGAATTAAAACTAAGAGAGTGGTATCGCCCTATTGCTCCGATAATGCTCGAAAAAAATGCAAAATATTTTACCGGAAAATCTTCGATTCATCATCTGTCAAAATATATGTTACTTGATTTTAATATTGCCGAAAATAAGCAAAAAGAGATAGAAGGAGTTGTTCATATTGACGGAACAGCTCGAATTCAAACTTTATTTTCAAAAAATGATAATCCGTTTATGTTTGATTTGCTTACTTATCTTGATGAAAAACACAATATTAAAGCATTGATAAACACTTCGTTTAATATTAAAGGCAAACCTATTGTTCATACAATTGAAAATGCTGTTGAAAGTGCAAAAAATATGGGTTTAGATGCAGTAGTGATAAACGGGAAACTTATTCAATGAGTTGGAAGTTGATTTTAATGATACAATTATATAATGGTGTAATGATTTAATGCAAGAAATAAGTTGAAAGTAGGTGTATAATAATCTAAAGTCCGACTTCCGACAGCCTGGCTTTAGTTCTTTTAATATTGCATACGAAAACTAATTGTGATGTTTTTATAAATTTATATCTTTGTAGTATGATGGGAAAAAGCAATATTGATATTACATCTTTATCACCACATCTTTTTTGGGATGTAGATAAAAAAAATATTGACTTTGAAAAAAATAAAAGATGGCTTATTAATCGTGTTTTAGAATATGGTTTATATAACGATTGGTTATTAATAAAAAACTACTACGGTATTGATAAAATTGTTGAAATAGCTGCTTCATCAAGAGATATTTCAAAAAAAACAGCTTCTTTTTTATCAGCAATATCAGGACTTTCTAAAGAAAAATTTATATGCTTTTCTACAACACAATATCACCGCAACTTTTGGAATTATTAAAAAATATCCGAGAACTATCTGTTTTTGATGATTTACGATTAGTAGGAGGAACATCTTTAGCATTACAAATAGGACATAGAAAATCAATAGATATTGATTTATTTGGAATAGTTGATTATGATGATTATGAGATACAACAAGCTCTTGGTTCATTAGGTAATATTACTGTTTTAAATAAAACAAAAAATATTAATATTTTCTTAGTAAATGGTATCAAGGTTGATATTGTAAATTATAAATATAAATGGTTAAAAGAAATAAATAATATAGATAATCTAAGACTTTCCGGACTTGAAGATATTGCTGCAATGAAGTTAAATGCCATAAGTGGCAGAGGAACAAAAAAAGATTTTATTGATATATATTTCTTGCTTCAGCATTTTTCATTATCGGAAATGTTGATTTTTTATAATGAAAAATATTATGATGGGTCTACTTTTTTAGTACTGAAAAGCCTTACTTATTTTGAAGATGCTGAAAAAGAAGAATTACCAAAAATGATAAAACAGGTTAAATGGGAGAATGTTAAAA
>CAYRJP010000007.1:16597-18079 GCA_964424425.1 uncultured Bacteroidales bacterium
GTTAAAAGTAAGTGTGTAGTGCATAGTGAGTAGTTTTGGTTAAAAGCTGTCATTTTTAGCGATAGTAAGAAATTCCTTAGCGTCTTAGCGGTGAAAACCTTAATTTTCTTGACCGCTTAATGTTTCAAAATTGCTGAGCAAAGCGAAGCATAACTTATATTTTCTTATAATCCTTATATTGTTCAATAAGTTGAAGGTTTATTCTTAATTAATAGTAATTACTGATTTTTCGTAGTTCTTCTTCCTTAAGGATTCTGATTTTTCGTCCTTGCAGTTTTATAAAACCATCGGCTTTATATTCCGATAATATTCGTATAACAGATTCTGTTGCTGTTCCCACAAGATTTGCAAGTTCGTCTCTTGACAATACAATTTTAATAAATCCTTCTTCGTCAACACTAAACATATCTTTTAGCTTAACTAAAACCTCGGCTAAACGTTCCCTGACAGATTTTTGTGCTATATCAGTCAAAAATTTATTTGCCTCTCCAAGCTCTTTACAAGCTAACGACATTAAACTAACAGAAAAGTTCGAGTTATGCTCTATTAAATTAAAAACACTATCGGCAGGAATTGTGCACAAAATAACATCTTCAATAGCTTTGGCTGTTGAGCAAGCTGTTTCTTTACTCAATATCGAACGGTATCCGATAATATCGCCTTTTTGTGCAAAAGCAATTATCTGTTCTTTGCCTTCAATTCCTGTTTTATACATTTTCACAATACCCGAATTGATACAATAAAAATTGTGAATATGACTTCCTTCTTGAAAAATTGTTGACCCTTTTTTATATAAGCTGCAACTTTTATCATAGGTAACCAAGTCTAATTCTTCAGGTGTTAATGAAGAAAATATACACTTGCACGAAGCAACGCAATTTTTACATTCCGGAATAGAAAGAATATTCTTCATCAAACATTATTTTAAAAATTTGTGTAAAAATAGTTATTTTCTTTTTGCTTTATAACAAACTATAAAGTTTTTTGTTAGTAAATTAATTGATACATAAAATGACAATTTTCATAATATTGAAAAAAGGACTGATTTTTGTAATATTGCAGATTGAAAAAATGATTAATAAAGATAAATTAAACTTTAAATTATATGAAACAGATTCTTAATATGAATTGGAAAGGCGATATGGCCTTTGAGACAGAAATGAGCGGGCACAAAGTTATTGTAGATGCAGCCCCTGAAGTTGGTGGAAAAGATTTGGGACCTCGCCCAAAAGAGTTAATGCTTGTTTCTTTGGCAGGATGCACCGGTATGGATGTTGTTTCTATTCTTAAAAAAATGCGTGTAGAATTAACCGGTTTTAATGTCAGAGTAGAAGCCAATATGACAGAAGAGCATCCTAAGCATTATGACGGAATAAAAATAGTTTATGAATTTTCGGGTGAAAATCTTGATAAAGCAAAATTGAAAAAAGCTATTGATTTGTCTATGGAAAGATATTGTGGCGTTTCTGTAGTTTATAGAAA
>CAYRJP010000007.1:18179-27798 GCA_964424425.1 uncultured Bacteroidales bacterium
CCTTGTGCATTTTCGGCTTTATTTATTAATAATAATAATACTTGTGCACTTAGTGTAAGCTCCAGAGCTTTTGTTCGTTTTACCGTGCCTAAATTTGTAAAATTATCATTCAGCTTTAGTTCTTCGATGGTTTGAATTACAGTATAATCAACAAATCCTGCAAATTTTATTTCCAAATCGTTGGCAAAACCTGCAATTTCATTTTTTAAATCAGCCAATACTTTTAATAATGTATTCGGATGGCGGTCGAATCCAAGCATTCCTGCATGAAATATTGAAAACTTAGGGTCTAATTCTTGTTGTTTCAATGGTTTAAAGTCTTCTTCATCGTATCCCCAAAATATTACGTCAACATTTTTTGCTCCTATCAATTCCAAATCAATTTTCCATGTGGGACTTGCTATTGTTATTTTTTTTGCTGTTTTAAAAGTTTCTTGCTCTAAGCGATGATGCTTTTTGTCAGCCCATTTTGTCAATTTTAAAAGTTTATAATAATCAACTTGTGTCCAAGGGTCTTGAAAATCGGCAAGCCACGGGATATTAAATTTCTTGCTTAATTTTTGAGCAATAACAGTATTTGTATGTGGCGGTCCGTCGGTTAATATTGCGTCAACATGATTTTTCGATAAATATTCGGACAGGTATTTTACCGAAGGCTTTATCCATAAAGAACGAGCATCGGGAATAAAAAAATTGCCACGAACCCAAATCGACAAATTGTTTATTAATTTTCGTTTCCCGTCACGTACATGAATGGGATTGTTCATTGCTTCGTTTTTCTTTTTTCCCGATAAAAATTTATAAAACCTGAAAGGTTCAATAATTTTCTTTTTCAATACTGTTATATCTTCGGGAACTTGTTTCAGATTTTCCTCATCAATATAAGGATAGTCGGCATTTTCGGCTGTATAAACTACAGGTTTCCATCCGAATTTAAGCAAGTATTTTGCAAATTTAAGACAGCGATTAACCCCTATTCCTCCACTGGGTGGCCAATAATATGTTATTATTAAAACTTTTCTCATCTATTACAAATTACCGCAAATTATTTTTGAGTTTGCAATATTGATGTATATTCGGTTGTATCTTGTAAAACATCAAGAGCTTTAAAAACTGTAGAATCTGTTTTTATTGCTGAAATTGCTCTTCCTGTTTGATAATAATAGCGGCTTACAATTTCATCTCTCAACAGCTCTTTTATTTCAGGTTTAAATTTTATCAAATCTTTATTTTTATCGTGAGCAAGTTTTTTTCTAAGGTCATCAATATCGTTTTTAACAACATCGTCGTATTTGTCTTTTTTAACAGCTTTTTCAAGTTCATTTAGTTTTTTCTCACTTTCGAGCACATAGTCAAATTTTTTATCTTTTAAAAAGTTGGTAAAATCGGCATAAATATCATCGGTAATTACAAATGTTTCGGGAGAAGAAATTGTGTCGTGTTTATATCTGAAATATGTTGCATAATCAAAAATCAGATTTTTTGTATAAAGACTTGCCGATATTTTACTCATTACTGCCGGTTTAACTACAATATCAGGCATAATTCCACCGCCATCGTAAACTTTTCGTCCGTCTTTGGTTTTAAATTCCGTAATTAACGAATCGGGTATTCTGCCTACGCTACCATCCTCATTGCGATGAGTATAATCAAGAGCTTGAATACATCTGCCACTGGGAATGTAATATTTAGCTGTTGTAAGTTTTAATTTTGAGTTGTAACTAAGGTCACGTGTTGTTTGCACAAGTCCTTTGCCGAATGTTCGAGTTCCGATAATAACACCGCGGTCTAAATCCTGAATAACACCCGAAACAATTTCGGAAGCCGAAGCCGAACCTCTGTTTACAAGCACTACCAAGGGAATTTCGGTGTTAACGGGGTCACTTGTTGCTTTATAAGTTCGGTTCCACTGTTTTACTTTTCCTTTGGTGCTTACTACCTCTTGTCCTTTCGGGATAAAAATATTTGCTGTAGCAACGGCTTCCATTAAAAGACCTCCGGGGTTTCCTCTTAAATCAAAAACCAGTCCTTTAAGGTTATGCTCTTTATTAAGTTTATTGTATGCTTTTTTAATTTCTTTGCTGCACCCTTGCGTAAAACTTAACAATCTGATATACCCGATACTATCGTTTAACATGCCTGAGTAAGGAACACTTTTTATTTTTATTTTTTCTCTTATAACAGGTACTTCAATAATTTTATCTTGCTTATATCTTTTTATGCTTAATTTAATTTCTGTTTTAGGGTCACCTTTAAGCAATTCGCTTATGTCTTGTGAGCTTTTGCCTTTTACCGGTTTTCCGTCTATTTCTACAATTTTATCACCGGCACGCAATCCGGCTTTATATGCGGGAAATCCTTCGTAAGGTTCGGTAATAATAACATAATCACCGCTTTTTCTTATCATAGCTCCTATGCCACCGTATTGTCCGGTTGTCATAAATTTATAATCTTCAATTTTCGATTCGGGAATATAAACGGTGTAAGGGTCTAATGACTCAAGCATATCATCGATACTTGTTTTTATTAAATCTCCCGCATCAATATCATCAACATAATAAAGGTTCAATTCTCGAAAAAGAGTAGTGTAAATATCAAGGTTTTTTACTATCTGAAAATTTTCATCATCAACAGATATAAATCCTACAATAGAAACTAATACAACAAAAATTGATATTAATTTTAGTTTTATATTCTTTTTCATGTTAAATGTGTTTTTTAATAAATAATATTTTTACAAATGTAGTTATTCTGTTTTTTTTATGACATCAGCTAAACGAATAAAAAGTTGTTTTATTTTTAAATTGTATTCGTCAAACGAAATATCTTTATTTTCCATATAAACAATCATAAAAGACAATGTAATATTGTTGGAAGATAAATTTTGCAAAAGCAGATGTTTATTTAGTCTGATTGCTTCACGCATTTTACGTTTTATTCTATTTCGGGCAACTGCTGATTTAAATAGTCTTTTTGAAACGGAAACCCCCATTTTTAAAGTAAATTTATCACTATCATCGATAGTCCAAACTAATTTAAAAGGATAAATTTTTTGATTTTTATTTTTAACAAACAGTTGCTGAATAGTTTTTCTGCTTTTTAATCTTTCTTTTTTTTTGAAAGTAAATTTTAATTTATCAGCATTGTTTATTGTCATAGAAATATATAAAATAATATTGTTTTTATAACAGGCTGAAAAGTAATAAAAAAGCATCAATAATAAAATATTAATATTGATGCTTTTTTAATTATTGAGTAGTTTCTACTCGAAAACGTCAAAGACTTTATAATGAGCGTTTTTGTGCAAAAGCCGAATATGATAAAATAAAAATATTATTTTTTATTTACTTGTTTAATGTATTGGTCTAAAGCCATTGTCATAGAAGGAGTTTCAGGCATTGGAGCTTGAATATCCAATCTGAGATTTGCATCTTTCACCGCTTTAGCCGTAGTAGGTCCGAATGCTGCAATTTTGGTATTGTTTTGTTTAAAATCGGGAAAATTTTCTAATAACGAGTTTATTCCCGAAGGGCTGAAAAATACCAATATATCGTAATTTACATCTGACAAATCGGATAAATCGCAAGCAACAGTTCTGTATAAGATAGCTATCTTAAAATTAATTTTAAGTTTGTTTAATTTATTGGGGATGCTCTCTTGATACATATCCGACAACGGTAATAAGAAATTCTCTTCGTTATGTTTTTCAATAATTTCAAGAAGGTCGTCGAACCGACTTTTACCGAAGAATATTTTTCTCTTGCGATAAACAATATATTTTTGAAGATAAAAAGCTATAGCTTCTGATACACAAAAATATTTCATTGTATCGGGAACAACTATTCTCATTTCTTCGGCTATTCTAAAGAAATGATCGACAGCAGTTCTGCTAGTAAAGATAACTGCGGTATAATCTAAAATATTAATACGCTCTTTTCTAAAGTCTTTAGCTTCAACTGATTCAACCTGAATAAACGGGCGAAAATCAATTTTCAGGTTATGTTTTTCGGCTAAGTCAAAATACGGTGATTTATCTGTAGCCGGCTTGGGCTGAGATACGAGTATTTTTTTAATCTTCAATTTTGTAAATTTTTGTTACACACTAAATCCAACTAATTCATATACCATTTTAATTAAAATTAAAACAGGTATAATTTCAAGGGCACAAAGGTATAAAATCAAATACAAAATTGAAAGTCTAATATTAAATCCTATGTGTAATCCGCGTAATATTCTAAAAATATAGAATAAAAAAATCATTACAATGCCTGTATATATTAGGATAGGAACAATATTGACATCAACAAAAGGAATTACGGATATTATAGGTAAAAGTGCTATTCCGAGCATCTTATTATACAATAATACGGTAAAAAGATACTTTGAAAAGCCTCTTTTTGCCAATAAAATGAATTCAAGAATGTAAAAAACAATAATTTTTAATAAATAAATTGTCATTATTGATACCATTATTAATGCAAATAATAATATCCCGTGAAGGTCAAATATTTTTATGTGATTATAATCTAATATTTGTGTTAAAAAGAGAGATATATTTATATAAAAAAGTAAATTCATAAAGTAAAAAACTCTTTTTCTTAATACATTTGATTCATCAAAAATTCGGCGAGCAGTAAAGAAATTGTATGATGCCTGAACCGCATTTCGATAAAAACGACTAAATCCGACGCGTATCCATCCAAAAAGAATTAATGAAAAAATTATCACTCCAAGCATCCAATCAGTTGAAACAAAGCCTTTTACTGCATTTGGGTTAATTTGTTTATTTATTATTGTGCTTTTTTCAATATGTTTTGTTTCGGTTTTTACTGTTGCCGGTTGGTTTTTTAATGTAAGGTTAGTTTTTATTTGTGGATTCAGCGGATTAAAATTCAGATTATCAAAAAAATCTTGATGCATCGGAATAAAAAAACTGTTTTCAAATACATTATATACAGGTTGCTTTATAGAATCGTTAACAGGAACATAAGGAACAGTTTTAACAATGCGTATGTGTTTTTTCGGCTTAACCAATCGTGCAGAATCAACGGTTAAACTTCGTAATTCAACGGTTGTTATTTGTTTTCGTTCTATTTTAAGTTTATTGCCAGTAGTATTGTTAACTTTAATACTGTCCTGAATCTGAAAAAAAGTATTTGTTATATCCATTTAAGAAATTTTTCCCTTTAACAGCTTTTTATTTTTTTAATACTTAAAATTTGCAATTTCTCACATAAGATTTGGTATAAAAATAATAAGATTACTTAATAATACTACTATCTGTAATAAAAACTTTTTAAACATTAATTTAGCAACTATCAAAAAAAATGTTTGAATTTATAAGCAAATATCTACTTATAATATTTATTAAAGAAGTATTGATAGCTTTTCAGCTTTTTATTTTTAATAAGTGTATTATAATTTTCTTGTGAAATGATAAATTCACGATAAGAATCGCTATTGTAGCCTGTAAAAATATCACCTACAACTTTTATTGATTCAAAATAGTTGTTTGCCATATTTTTATTTTTAAACTTTTCTACTTCAATAACCGTGTAATTTGCCGATATTAATTCACTTTTTATGTCAAAATCAAGAAATGAGTAATAATCTAAATTAAAATTATTCAAATTAAACAGTATTTTTTTTGCATTTGCTTTTTCATTATTAACAACAACAATGTAATAATGAATAGATTGCGGATTAAATTTATACATTGAAAAATCAATAGAATCGACATTTGCATTTTCAGCAAGTTCGTCGCCGAAAGTTTTTTCTTTTTCTAAAACAACTTTATGCGGTTCTCTGTCAAGAGCTGCTAAAACTTCTGATGCATATTTTGCTTCGTTGGTTTGGGGATATAATTCTTTAAAACTTTTTAAACTGTCTTTAAAAGCAACCGTATCACCCGAATGTCCGCTGCAAAGAGTTGCAAGCAAAGCAAATTTAGGTATAAGTTTACTGTCGTGATATGCAGAATCGGCAAATTTATAATTATGATATACTTCTTCACATTTGTCGTTTAAAAAGTACTTGTATGTTGCCTGATACATAAAAGTCACCTGTTTTTCAATTTTTTCAAGTCGCCTGAAATAATCGGGGTCACTCAATACTTTTGCATAATCACTATTAGGATAATTATTAATAATAAGATTTTTGTATTTTTCGGCTTCATCATAATTTTTAATTAAATAATAAAGTTTATAAAGATTATAATAAGCCGAAAGTTTATGTTCAGTTTCGGGATAACGTTTCAGTAAATCAAGAAAACCGTTAATACTTAATTTAAAGTCGTTAAATTTTTCTTTGTAAATGATTGCCATATCAAAATAAGCATCCTCAACCATTTTTTTTGATACTTGCATTGCCGAATCGGTTAAAGGCAAATCAACCATATAATATTCGCGCGTTTTATTACTATAAGTATTTTTTGTAGAATCTTCTCCGGCGGTTTCTTCGTCTGAACTTCCCCAATCAACGGTTTGTTTATTTTTTCTTCGCCAATTATCTTCATTTTTTCTATCTCCCCACTTCTTTTTAAATTCGGCTTGCCCCATACTCAACATCGACTGATTATAAAAATACCATTCTCCCCCCGAATTTTTATTTTCTTGATTTTGCTGTTGCAGATACATTAACTCTTGTCGGCGTTGAGCTTCTTGTTCCTGTTTCAAGCGTTCTTGTTCTATTACATCTGCTATTATTCCGTCGATAATTGCATTCCGTTCAGCATCAGTTAACTTAGCAATTTTTTGAAGACTGTCTTGTCTGTGAATTATTTCAATATTTTTTACAAGTTCGTTAAGATTCTCACTTTTATTTTTAATTTTTATATATCCCGGATATTCCGTTGATAACGAAACCAAAGCACTGTCGTAATACATTTCGGCTTTTTTATAATCGGGGCGTTCAAAAAATATGTTGGCTGCCGCTAAATAAGAAACAGCCTTTTGATTTTCGTTTTGAGTGCTTATCTGTGCTGATTTTAAATATAACTTTATGGCATCGCTTTCGCGATTTTCTTTAAAAGCAATATTTCCGAGAGCATAGTATATTTGGTCTCTGTAATCAAAGTTTTTATCGTCTTTTAACATTTTATAAAGCTCTTTTTGAAGCTCTTTACTATCGTTGGCTGACGAGTTAAATATTGATGCTCTGTTAATTCTTGCATTAAAAGTCATTTCGTAATCGGGATTCATATCAACAACTTTTCCGTAAGCGGCATATGCCTTTTTAAAGTTTTTGTTTTCCTGATAAAGTTGAGCAAGAATATATTGATAACGCACTTTATCATTTTTCTTTTTAGTGCTTTTTACGGCTTCTTCCAAAAAAGGAATAGCCTCTTCGTATTGTTGCTGTTGTAGTAAAATATCGGCGTGAGTAGCTGCTACGGGACCGGTCAACGATTCGGGAACTTTATCTTTATCGGTTTCAAGTCTGCTTAAAAATTCCAATGCTCTGTCGTATTTTTTCATAAGAGTATAAGTTCGCGACAGCCACAAATACCCCTCATATTTAATAGGGTCATCCGAATATTCTTTAACAACATAGTTAAAAGTCTCAATAGCCGGATAGTAATCATGTTTATAAAAATGCCCTTTCCCTATTAAAAGGTATGCATCGTCAATCCACTTAACAAACTCTTTTTTGTTGTAAAATTCTTTATACGCTTTATCGTGCTTTTTACCTTCTTTACGTTTAGGCTTAACTTTTATAGAGTGCTTTCTTACACATTTCGAGCCTTTTTCGATAACACGATTCATATCGGAAAAGGCAACGGTAACAGCTTCTTTTTTGCTAAATTTAAAAACAGGTAAAATTAAAGAATAGTTGTCTTTATAATTATCATCTATCTTTTTTATACCGGATTTCAATGCCTCTTTACCATTAAAATAAACATTATAATAAGCTGTCAGATTATGATATGTTCGGGTTAATCCGGTATTCTTTTTTTTTGAACATCCTATTACGGTAAAAAATAAAAAAGACACCAAAATTACCGGTATATAGAAATATCTGTTATTTTTAAATTTTTGCAAAGTCAAAGTTTTTTATATTCATAAACTAAAATTTCGTAAAAATATTTTATTTTTTAATGTTTTTATATAAAACATGTAAATAAATTTTCTGCTTTTTTCTGTAATGATAATGCTTTTTGCAAATATACAGTAAAGTTTATTTAAAAATAGTGATAAAAATTTATCTATTTTTGTTGATATCCGTAAAGAAAAACAATAGTTTTATATTTTTAAATAATCAGATAATATTAAATTTTTAAAATAAAAGATATGAATTTATTATTGATAAGTAATTCAACAATGGCAGGGGAAGCATATTTAGATTATCCCAAACAAAATATTGCCGATTTTTTAGGTAAAAATCCTGTTAAAGCATTGTTTATTCCTTATGCCGGGGTAACTGTAACATGGAACGATTACGAAAGTAAAGTTAAAGAACGTTTTAACGAAATAGGTCACGATATAATTTCCATTCATAAATTTTCAGACCCCGTAAAAGCTGTGGAAGAAGCTGAAGCAATAGTTGTGGGTGGCGGAAATACATGGAATCTTTTACGTGTTATTCACGATAATAATCTTACAGAACCTATCCGCAAAAAAATATTGAGCGGCACAAAATATATTGGTTGGAGTGCCGGATCAAATCTTGCTTGTCCTACAATTAAAACAACCAACGATATGCCCATTATCGACCCCAAAGGATTCGATGCTTTAAATCTTATTCCTTTTCAAATAAATCCACATTATCTCGATAAAAATCCCGAAGGTCACGGAGGAGAAACTCGCGAAGACAGAATACTTGAATTTTTGGAGGTTAATAAAGAGATGACAGTAGCAGGATTACGCGAAGGATGTATGTTTATTATCGAAAACAATAAACTCGGATTTGCAGGTAAATTACCACTCAGAATATTTCAATACGGCAAACAACCTTATGAAGTAGAACCCGACAAAGATTTTAATTTCCTTTTAAAATAATGAGTTGAAAGTTTGTAAAGTATAAAGTTATCAGCAACCACTTGTCGAAACCGGATTAACAACAAAGAGCAAACCTCAAAATGTATAGAAGACCTTTGAGCATTAAGAACAAACAATGCAAAACGGATATCGTAAAGGTAAATAAAACCCTTACTAAAAGCAGTAAAAGTTAATTATTATATAACTTCTACTGCATTAGTCAGGTTTTATATTAAGTTTTTAATTTCATAATTCTATTTATTTGATTTTCAATATCTTTTAATAAAACATATTAAACTGTTAAATGTTTTACATATTAATTTTAAACAAATAAAATAACCCGCATTTTCAATACAAAATTGTTTTGTTTTTGTATGAAAATGAGGGTTTATTAAAAATAAAAAACACAAATATTTTTTTTAGTAATTATTCTACTATTATTCTTTTGGTTTTTACACTGTTGCCGCTGATTATTTGAATAAAATATGTTCCTTTTTCAATATTATTAATTGAAAAATTTATTTGCGATAAGTTATTTTCCTTTATAAAATTATAAATCTCTTTTCCCTGTATATCAAACAACTTTACAGTAATATCATTTGAAGTATCAGTAATTTTTACGGTAAAACTACCGTTGTTGGGAT
>CAYRJP010000008.1:0-27732 GCA_964424425.1 uncultured Bacteroidales bacterium
CCCTTCGTCTTCAAGTAATTGTTGACCTCGTTTTTTTTGTTCGCGTAGTTTATCAAAATCACTAACATGCGATTTAGCTTTTTCACGTTTAGGTATAAGTTGATCTTGTTGTTTAGCCAAAGATGCTTTAACTCTTTTTTTTGATGCCGAAGCAATTTGATTGTTAAGTTCATTAATTGCCATATCGTAATATTCGTAAGCTACACGGTAGTTTGGCGGTTTACGCATATTCATTTCAATATCGGCGATACTTATCATGCTGGGAACATGATTTACACTGCGTAAAACTTCTTTATAAGCAGCCACAGCCTCACTTAGTCTTTTTTTAGATTTAAGATGTTCGGCTCCTTTGTAAACTCTTTGCACATCTTTCGGTAGCTCTTGAGCAAAAATAAATCCACTGAAAAGCAATAGGTTAATTATAATAATAAACTTTTTCATAATATATTATTTATTGATAATCAATTAGTTATAATCTATATATTGTAAAATTATATCTTTTTTACATAAAAAACAATTAATGATAAAAAGGTTTTAAATAACAGATTGATTATAAACGGGAATAGTTGCTTTATTTTTTGAAACAAATAATTTTTTGTGTCGTCATTTTATCAGAAATAAGTTTAAATTAGTTAAATAAATTAAAAATATTAATTATGAGAACAGCAGTTATAATTTTATTTGTAATGATATCGGGATTATTACAAGCACAAAACACTTCGCAAGTAAGAAACATTACGGGGTTTACCGAAATAGATGTTTCTACGGGAATAAAGGTTGAGCTTACAATGGGCAATAAGGAACATGTTGAAGTTTTTGCTGATGAGGAGGTTATTGACAGAATAATAACACGCCTTTCAGGGGAAGAACTGGAAATTTATATAAAAAGCAGTAATAGTTGGTTTGGCTCTAATAAAAAATATAAAAATATTGTTGTAAAAGTTACTGCCGTAAAAATCAAATCGCTTGATGTAAGCAGTGGAGCACGTATTGTAACAATTAATAAAATTAAAACAGATGAGTTGGAACTTGATGCAAGTTCAGGTGGAGCATTATCAATATCTTTTGAAGTTGATAAAGCATCATGTGAAACAAGCAGTGGTTCATCGGCTGTATTAAAAGGAAAAACAAACAGCATTGAGCTTGATGCAAGCAGCGGTTCAAGTATTAAAGCATCGGATGTTGTTGCACAAGAAGTTGATGCTGATGTATCAAGCGGTGCAAGTATTAGAATAACTGTTGTTTCAAAATTAAAAGCAGAAGCCAGTTCGGGAGGTTCGATAAAATATTCGGGAACACCCAAATTTGTAGATATTGAAAAATCATCGGGAGGTGGTGTTTATAAGCAATAAAATATTGTTGTTTTTTTTGTTTTTGGTTTAACTCAGGGCAGTTCTATAATAAGGTTCTGTTCTGAGTTGTAATATATTAATTAATTACAATCTAAGTTCAAAATTTTTACCCAAATATACTTTTCTTACCTGTTCGTCTTCCGACAGTTCTTTTGCAGTTCCCGATTTTAGAATTTTACCTTCAAAAAGAAGGTAAGCTCTGTCGGTAATCGATAATGTTTCGTGAACATTATGGTCGGTAATCAAAACGCCTATATTTTTCCTTTTTAGTTTCATTACAATTTCTTGAATATCTTCAACGGCAATAGGGTCAACACCGGCAAAAGGTTCGTCGAGTAAAATAAAACTGGGATCAATGGCTAATGCACGAGCTATTTCAATACGTCGGCGTTCGCCGCCCGACAGTTGAATACCGAGGCTTTTGCGAATATGTTGTAACCCGAATTCATCAAGAAGCGTTTCCAATTTATCCTTTTGCTCTTGCTTGCTGAGTTTGGTCATTTCAAGTATTGTTTTTATGTTGTCTTCAATGCTGAGTTTTCTAAATACCGATGCTTCTTGTGCTAAATATCCTATTCCTCTTTTGGCTCTTTTGTAAACAGGTTCTTTTGTAATATCAATATCGTCAAGATATATTTTCCCGCTGTTTGGTGTAATTAAGCCTACAATCATATAAAAAGTGGTGGTTTTTCCTGCACCGTTAGGGCCTAAAAGTCCTACAACTTCACCTTTGTTTACTTCAACTGATGTTCCTTTTACTACTGTTCGTGAGCCGTATTTTTTTACCAAATTTTCTGTTCTTAGCTTCATACTTATAGTTTTTTTTGATGCAGGTGTAAAGTTTTTATATTGTAAATATAAGATTAATCGTAAAATGTCCAAACCAAACCATATCGGAAAGTTCCCCTGTTTGTAGGGTAGTAAGGAGTAAAAAAGTAGTTCGATGGTTTTGTTAATCCGTAATTGGCATGCTCGTATCTTAAATAAAATCGCAAACGTTTAATTTCAAAATCAGCAAAAAATCCAAAAAACGGATAGTTTCCTACCGTTTGCTCCGTTTGATTATAAAAAGTTGCCAAAGCAGGCGAATATGCTTGTCCGTAATATTCTGTCCAATAATAAGCATCTATTCCAAAATGCAAACGAAAATGTCCTCCGGTTTGCTTAAAATATCCGTTAGGATTATAATAAAAAGCACCGTAACCCGAAAAATTCGGCAACGGCAAAATGCTTGAATTACTTGTTACTTGGTAATTTACTCTTGTTCTTAGTCCGAATCTGCCAAATTCAAAAATATTATTCAGATAAATATCAAAAACAGTAAAAGCATTATTGTATTGTTGCGGTAAAGCATCTTGGTCGAAATAGATAAAGTCCGATAAAATATTAAATCGTGAACCAAATTCTGTTCGATAATATGGATAAGTTATTTTTAAATTTATTGATGTCTTTTTTTGGGAATTAAAACTATTTTTCCAACGATAATGGTTTGAATAGTAATCTGTTAATAGATAGTCGGGGGTTTTTACAAAAATACCGCCGTAACCTTTTACTTCAAATTGTTTTTTTTCTTTTCTGAATTTCTGACTTATAAAACCGTTTAACCTCATATCTGCTTGACGGTAACCGCTTATAAAAATTTTGTAATTAACTTGAAATTTAAATTTTTTGCCTTTAAGGCGATAAAGTCCTGCTTCAAAATACGAACTATTGATGGTATTAGAGTGGGAATTATTAAAAAGTGAATCTTTATTAAAATAGTAATAATCGGTATTTTGCATACCGTATCCAAAGTAGGCTCCCACAAACGGATAGCTGAGGGGATTTTCTTCGAGATTGATTCTAAAGTTATGATTAGTATGTTTGTAAAAAACAGAATCGAAAGTAGAAGTGCCATTGTATGTATGTTGATACAGATGCAAGGTATCGCCTGCATAATTTATGTAAGTATCATCATCATCTTTATATATTTTTGCACTTTTATGTCTGTTGTAAGTATATTGAAAACTAAACCAATAATTGCCGAAACGGGCTGAATCGGGCACATTTGTTTTAAAAAATCCTATTTTTTGGTCAAAAAACATCTGACGGTCTTTAATGTAAGTTGAACCATTTGTCAATCGGGTATTTATATCATTTGTAGAAATGGTTGTGTCGGTAATCATGTAATAATCAATAATTCCACCGTTTTCTTGAGCGTCAATTTTATTAAATGTTAAATTAAAATGAGTGGCAAGTCTTCCTTTAGTGTATGATGTTCCTATTGTTCCGGCATTATCTCTCACTTTTTGTCGTATGTATTTACCCTCGCCGGTATAATTTTTAAAAGCAATAAATACATTAAAATATTTATTTATATTTTGGGTATGTAATACACCTAAATTCATTTCTTCATCGGGTCCCATATCAACTCTGAAAATGGTAAAAGGTTTCATAACATTGTAATAATCAACATGATTGCTTAAAAACATATATGGAGTGAAACTCTGCATAAAAATAAATTCTGTTTGTGGATTGGGTTCGGCAAAAATATTTGAATTTACAGCCAGTCCTGTATTGCCAAGAAAACCATTATTTATAGTTTTTTTAAATGCCGGATTAAAAATATGAAAATCTTGTAAAGTGCTGTCGTAAATTCTTATGTCGAGATTATGCACATTAAGGTTATATATCCACCTTTCTATCAGAATAGTGTCATCGGCATTAATAATATCACCGTAAAACGAATAATATGTAGAATCGTTGCCACCTACGGTATTAAAATTCCATTTGCTTTTCAGGCTGTCAATGTTTGTTGAATCTTGTATTATAGATACTGAATCGGCAATAGAAATATTCACCGAATCATTGATTGTAATATTTGCGGTATCTTCGTTTACGACAATTGCTGTATCTTGTGTAATTTGAGCAAAACCCGACAACGACAAGAACAGTATTGTCAAAATAAAAAGTATATATGTTATTGTTTTTTGCATTGTGGCAAAGATAGATATTTTTTATACCATGCAATATCTTATATTAAATTTTTGATTGTAATATATAACATTGCTTTATCTTTATAAAAAAAATAAAGAAGCAACGCTTTCGCAGATTTTTACAGTATCTTTGTAGTATGATTTTATGATACATCAAATCCGCAAAACTTGTCCCGTATTTTCGGGAACAGGTGTGAGTTGTTGATTAAGAGGTGTTTAATAGTGTTTTTTTAAAAAAGGCTCACACCGTGACTATCGGTTGTTTAGTTATTTTAGTTGCGAAATTAAGGTGATATCATATTTTTTGTAGTAGTTTATTTGTATTAGTTATTGTTGTTTAGTTTTTTTACAATATCAATGTAAATGTAATATTGTTGAGTATTAACATGGGTATGCAAAAAGAAAATAAGCCGGATATTCCCCGAATAGATGTAGAAGAGGTTATAAAAAGTAAAAATCCTCGTTTGTTGAAAATTATACCCGGATTTTTAATTCGAAAATTAAAAAAAATATTACATCAAGATGAAATAAATGATTTTATAAGTAAAAATCATAATGTTTCACCATATGAATTTGTCAACAACGGATTAAAAATGTTCGGGGCAAAAATAATAATCGAAGGTAAAGAAAATTTACCTGAGAACAGGCGGATTATTTTAGCATCAAATCATCCGCTTGGCGGACTTGATGGATTGGTTTTTATAAAAGTGGTTCATGATATTTATGGTGAATTGCGATTTCCGGTAAACGATTTATTGCTTAATATTTCGTCGCTGCGAGAAATATTTTTACCAATAAATAAGCATGGCGGACATAGTAGAGAAGCCTTTACGGCTATCGAAAAGGCTTATGAATCAGATTTACCGGTACTGTATTTTCCGGCAGGATTGTGCAGCCGCAAAATAAAAGGGAATATTATTGATTTGCAATGGAAAAAGAGTTTTGTATCGCAAGCAGTAAAACATAAACGTGATATTGTTCCTGTTCATATCGAAGGAAAAAACTCTAACTTTTTTTATAATTTATCAAATATCAGAAAAATTTTCGGTATAAAAGTGAACATAGAGATGCTTTACCTTGTTGATGAAATGTATAATCAGTTTAACAAAGAGATAAAAATAAGTTTTGGGAAACCTGTTTCATGGAAAATGTTTGATAAGTCTAAATCAATTATAGAATGGACAGACTTTGTAAGAAAGAAAACATATGAATTAGCATAATTTTCCGGAATTTTTTATTAATTTGTATAGTAATTTACGTTTAATTATGGAGAATATAATAGATGCAATAGATATAAAGTTGCTCGAAAAAGAGTTAACTCCCGATAAGTTTGTCAGAACAACCAATTTTGGCGATAACGAAATTTACATATTTTCGCATCACGATTCGCCCAATTTGATGAAAGAAGTAGGACGATTAAGAGAGATTACATTTAGAATGGCAGGTGGCGGCACAGGCAAATCTGCCGATATTGATGATTTTGATTTAGCCGAAAAACCATATAAGCAACTTATAGTTTGGAGTCCCGATGAGAAGGAAATTTTGGGTGGATACCGGTTTATTGTAAGCAGCGAAGCTCCTTTTGACAAAGATGGAAATCCTGTATTTGCAACTTCGCGGTTATTTAATTATTCCGATACTTTTAAAAAAGAGTATTTACCGTATTTAACAGAGTTGGGCAGGTCTTTTGTTGTTCCTACAAAGCAGGCAACTAATATCGGGCGTCGCGGATTGTTTACTCTCGATAATTTGTGGGATGGACTCGGCTCACTTGTTGTAAATTATCCCGATATAAAATATTTCTTCGGGAAAGTAACTATGTATCCGCATTATAATCGCGAAGCCCGTAATATGATTCTTTACTTTTTGGATTTGTATTTTGGTTCTCACGATAATTTGATAAAATTGCTTAACCCGCTTGAATTAAATATGGATAAAGCAAAACTATCGAAAATATTTTCGGGGAAAGATTATAGTGCCGATTATAAAATATTATCTAAAAAGGTAAGAGACCTTGGCGAAAGTATTCCTCCGCTGATTAATGCATATATGAATCTCTCACCCACGATGAAAGTATTCGGAACAAGCATTAATCCTTACTTTGGCGATGTTGAAGAAACAGGCATTCTTATTACCATCGACGATATTTACAAGTCGAAAAGTAAGCGGCATATTGAAACTTACATTGAGCAGAAATCGCATAAAAATAAGAGATAATTTTAAGGATAAGTCTGCTGTTAGAAAATAATTTATTGGGATAATAAAGGATTGAATATGCGTAGTGTGGGTTTTCAAAGTCCCAACTTATCATGCTTTTCAAACTATTTCCCTATTGAGTCTTTATAACTTTTTTACCTTACCAGTAATAGTTTTAAGACTGTTTCGGTATGAATAGATATATTTATTCTTATAATCATGATTTTGAATAAACAGGTATAACTATTTTACTTATCGTCTTCAAATGTAAGTTTAGTAACAAAACTTTGAGCAAACCGGCTTATTGAGCTAACCCACACAATGTTGTCTTTTGAATATATTATTTTTGTAAACTTGGCAGGCATACCATTATCATCGCTTAAATAATATATTCTTTCATCTTTCAGGTAACTTATTCCGTTTAGCCTTCCTCCTTTAATTCCTCCAAAAATTATTATACCATTATTGGCTATGGCATATTGTTCATTCGATATATTCCCTGTAAGGGTGGTCCATTTATTGTCTTCAAAAATGTGTAAATCGCTTTTTCCCCTTGAGCTATTATAATTGCACATTATAATCTTATTGTTCCATTCGTTCAGGCTTATTGCATGAAGTCCTTTATAGTTAAAATCAAAACCATTGGATTTGTCATACTTATGCCATTTGCCATTTATTGCTATCGTAACTGAATTTTTATGTAATACCAGTAAGTTTTTGTTAGAATCGGTTCTTAGTAATAGGGTGTTATTTTCGGCAAGCCCGTCAGTCGTGTTTAATATTTTCGCCTTATTACCTGTAATTTCTAGCAAACCATCGCTTAAACCAATGTATAATTTATCCTGATAAGTGGTTATGGTGTTAATGTTTTCTTTATCACTAATTATTTCTCTGATGTTAGCATCTAAATTAACTATCCTTTCATTGTCATCTGATTTAATTACAATTTTATCCGGATAAACGAGAATAATACCCATATCGGTAAAATCAGCTTTTATAACACTTTCGTCATTTGTAAGTTGTAACTGTAAATAATTATAAAGATTTTTTTGTCTTGAATATTCAATTAAATGGGTGTTTTCGGTAAGTTTATTAAACAACCTTTGTTTTTCAACGTCTTTTGTCAATTTGTAACTACCATCAAAAATACCAATAGATTTTGTTTTTTCATTGTTGCCAAATAAAACTTCATTGTCACCATCGGCAAATATGTTAATACTTGATGGTAAGTCTTTCCTTTTTATGAAAGTCCAGTTGCCATTATCGTAAATGCCCACTTCATTATTAATGGTTAGAAAGTAAACTCTGTTCTTATAATCAACAAAAATCATTGTAGTATTGGCAAAGCTCATTTTACCCGATTCATGCAGTTTCCACGTTTTTCCATCAAACTGTAACAATCCTTTTTTTGAGCTTGTCCAAATATTTCCCGACTTATCTTCTTTTAATAACAAAGGTTCTCTTACACTAATTACATTGGGATTGTATGCCGTTGGAGCAGGAAGTTGCTGATCGTTCCAAGTACCATCAAAATATGTTAGTTTTTTAGGACCGGTAAACCATAACCTACCTTTTGAATCTTTAAGCACCGGTCCACGCATGTCTTCATAAACTTCTTGAACAGAAAGTTTCTGAGCATTGATGTTTAATATTGGAATTAATGCAAAACAGAGATACAGTATTGTTTTCATAATATTCTAGGTTAAAATTCTAAACTCAATTTTGAATCGCCACCCAAGCTGTCGATTGCTACAACTGTTACTTTTCCGTAATATGGATTGGCATCGGTATAAACAGTTTGCTCTCCATTATCAAAAGTTTTTGTCAGAGGTTTATCATAATCAAATGAGACATTACTGCTATTGTCCTCTAAAATCCATAAATATAACAACCTTCTATTGCTTGTTAAATCGTCAGATGTTTCTAATTTAAATTTCAGGAAGCTCCCAATGTAATTGTTTGAATCATCGTATTTTTTTTCTTTTTTCATTGTTATCTTTGAAATAACCGGAGGATTATTATTTTTTGTATCGATTATACCTTTTCTTAGCCAGGGCAGCGGGTTTTCTGCTACAAAAATAAGTGAAGATGTAAATTCCAGTTTACCCAATGAAAACTCATCGGGAGCATTTTCCGGAATAGTTAAGAAGTTTCCATCAATAGATGAAAATTTGATATAAGTTGCTTTTCCTCCAAGAATAAGACAATTATAGGTTTCTCCTTTGGGTAATTCAACCGTAAACTTTCCATCTTCTCCAACCCGACATCCCATTCCTTCATCGCCTTGAATATTTTGCGGACCAAAATTCAAATAGGGTTCGTTACTTAAAAAATCATAGATACTATATCCTTGTATTGCCGTTTCAAATGTTCCTGATAATGTTAAAGTTTTTTTCGGAAGAGTTTCGTTTTCTTCTTTGTCACAACCTGTAGTAAATACTATTAATAAAATTATAAATAAATAATTTGCATATTTCATAAGAGATTTATTTAATTAATAAATCACAAGTATAGTTTTTATAATAATATTTTACAATACCGCCATGAGGGTATTTTACTTTTTAAGAAATACTTGGGCATATTTTACCAGTTCAATTAATTTGCCTGTTTCAAGCTTGCGACAAATGTTTTTTCGGTGGGTTTTTACTGTTTGCATTGAAATGTAAAGTTTATCTGAAATTATCTTGTTTGTATCACCTTTTGCTATCAAACTCAATAATTCTCTTTCTCTATGTGTTAATGTGCTAAAACGACAAAAATGCTTGTTGTAAAAAGTATAACATTCTTCTACAATTTCTTTTAAAAATGAAAAATCGTTAAGCATTTGTAATGGTTGTGTAAAAGAAAGTAAGTTTTTGCCATCTCGATAATGTCGTGTTGTGGTATAGTACAATTCATACTTAGCTTTTGGGTTTTCTCTAAGTCTTTGTATAAAACTAAACGTTTTTAAAGTATCTCCATTTAGTGAGAAATCAATTAATGATGTAGAAAATATTTGTTTTGATTTTTCATCAGAAATAGCATCAATATGTTCTCTTCCGGCTTGTTGGATTTCCTCCATACTTTTGTTGAAAATTTCTAAGGCATTTCGACTATAATAATCTATCCCTAAGGTTTGCTTGTTGTTCAAATGTATGTATCCCGGAATTAATTCACCAAGTTCTTCCAACGATATAATACTTTTGCATTCTAACAAAGAGCAATATTCTAAATTTATTGCTTTTTGAATAATTATTTCTTTTTCTGAATATCGTTTCATGTTTGTAGTATGTTTCTCAGTTGGTTTTGTCGGAAACTAATAAATATGGTTCTATCACGAATTTTAGTTTTAGTGGATAATTAAAAGTTAAATATCCAAACATCCTCGGGTTTTTAAAATCTCCGGAAGGTTTAAAGTCATCTTTAATATTATTATTTATTTAAAGAACACAGCCTTGATATATTTTGATTTTTTCATTAAAATAAAAGCAGAACCAAATTTTTTAAGCATTCTTATTTAGAAAAAGAAAAAAAACCTTTTTTTAACTTTTTCAGAGTAGCTTCTAAATGTGTTCCTCTAAGATTAACAGCTACAATAGTTCCGTCGCCGTCGATAAGGTAATTTGTGGGGACACTTTTTACGCGATATAATTTTGAAGCGGCATTTCGCCAGCCTTTAAGGTCGCTTATGTGATAAGGCCAAATCATGCCGTCATCTTTAATAGCTTTTTCCCACGATGCTCTTTTCATATCCAGCGATACGCTTACTACAGTAAACCCTTTGCCGTTTTTAAAATTTGCATCTTTATATTTGTTGTATGCTTTAATAATGTAAGGAGTTTCGCGACGGCAAGGACCGCACCACGATGCCCAAAAGTCAATCAGTACCATTTGTCCTTTTAGCGACGATAATTTAAATTCACTTCCGTCAAGTGATGTTTGAACTATTTCGGGGGCTTTTTCTCCTACTTTAAAATTTTGACCGAACAGAGTAGCGGACAGTGTTATAAGAATGATAATAAAACTTGTTTTCATAGTTGTAGTGTGTGTTGTGTGAAAATTAAATTTATTTTATTATAAATATTGTTTTTAACAATAATCGCCTAAGCAGGTTCCGACACTTCTTGCACTTTCTACCCAAAAATGGTCGAGTGGCACAAGTTTGGTTTTTCCTGCAACTTCATCAAGCGGAATAGGTTTTGTTCCGTTGTTGCAAGCAGCAATCATAACGCCGTAAACTTCTTTGTTAATATAATCGGCACAAGCAGTTCCCAATCGAGTGGCAAGCAATCTGTCGGCTGCCGACGGAATACCGCCCCGCTGCAAATGACCGAGTATTGTTACACGCGATTCTAAGCCGGTTATTACTTCAAGTTGTTTGGCTATTTCCAAAGTATTTTTTTTATTTTCCGATTTAATTCTTTTAATATCTGCTTTTATCTTTTGACGATTTTCTTTGTCTTCGGTTGCGTTGAGTTTTGAAACAGCAACATTAAGTTTATTGCTTGTTTCAATAGATAATGCTCCTTCGGCAACAGCTACTATGCTAAACGGTGAGCCGTTGCGTGCTCTTTTAAGAATTGATTTTGCAACAACATTAATATCGTAAGGAATTTCGGGAATTAAAATAACATCAGCTCCGCCTGCAATTCCCGCACCCAAAGCCAACCAACCGGCTCGGTGTCCCATTATTTCCACAACTATTATTCTGTGATGACTGTGTGCGGTGCTGTGCAGCCTGTCAATAGCATCAACGGCAATGCCGAGAGCTGTATCAAATCCGAAAGTCATATCGGTCATTGCTACATCATTGTCAATTGTTTTGGGCAGAGTAATAACATTAAGCCCTTTTTTCATTAGATGATAAGCATTTTTTACTGTTCCGCCGCCGCCCAAACAAACCAAACAATCAAGGTGGTGTTTGTGATAGTTTTCGACAATAACATCGGTCATATCCATTATTTTTCCGCCCACGGGCATTTTGTGCGGCTTATCGCGACTTGTTCCAAGCATGGTTCCGCCTATTGTCAATATACCCGACAACGATTTGGCATCCAAAGGAATAGTTCTGTTTTCCATTAATCCTCTGAATCCGTCTTTAAAGCCGGTAAGCTGCATGTTGTATTTACCTATTGCCGCTTTGCCTATTGCCCGTAAAGCAGCATTAAGTCCCGGAGTATCGCCTCCCGATGTTAATAGTCCGATATGTTTTGTCATCATTATTGTTTTTACAAGAATCTATCTTGCTATTATAAAAAAGCATTAATATGCTCTTTCGTTTTTACCTTCAATATAGTTAATAAATGATTTATTTACAACTTTGTTGCCGCCGGGAGTGGGATAATTTCCGGTAAAATACCAGTCGCCCGGATTTTTCGGACAGGCTTTATGCAAATTATCAACTGTTTGATAAATAACTTTCACATCAGCTTTTATACTCTCTGTTTTAATTATTTCGGCAATTTTATCTGAAATTTGTTCATCGGTAAATGGTTTAAACAGTTGTTGCACGTAGTTTATAATATCCTCTTTGGGTAAGTTTTCTTGTTCTTTCGATTTTTTATAAACATCGTCAATCAAGTTTTGTTTCCCGTTTTCTTTAAGCAGTTGAATACAAGCCTGAAAAGCAATAAAATCGCCAAGTTTAGCCATGTCAATACCGTAGCAGTCGGGATAACGAATTTGTGGTGACGATGAAACAACAACAATTTTTTTAGGTTCTAACCTGTCTAATATTCTAAGAATACTTTGACGTAAAGTTGTTCCTCTTACAATTGAATCATCGATAATAACCAAATTGTCAACGCCTTTGTTTATTGTTCCGTAAGTAATATCGTAAACATGTCCTACCAAATCGTCGCGACCTTGGTCAGCCGAAATAAATGTTCGTAATTTAACATCTTTAATGGCGATTTTTTCGGCTCGCGGCTTAAACTCAAGTATTTTTTTTAATTCTTTGGGAGTAATATCTTTACCTTTTTTAAGAATCAGACGTTGTTTTTCTTCGGCAAGCCATTTCTCTACACCTTTAAGCATGCCAAAAAACGCCGATTCGGCAGTATTCGGGATAAATGAAAAAACAGTATTTTCAATATCGTAATCTACAATTTTAAGAACTTGCGGAACAATTAATTCGCCGAGTTTTTTTCTTTCTTTATAAATATCTTCATCGCTTCCGCGAGAAAAATATATTCGCTCAAAAGAGCATGCGGCATTTTGTTTGGGAATACGAACTACCTCTTCGGAAATATCACCGTTCTTTTTTATAATAAGAGCGTGTCCGCGATTAAGTTCTTTAATATCATCGGCATCGGCATAAAAAGCTGTTTGAATTGGCGAGCGTTCCGAAGCTGCTATTACAAACTCATCGTTGTGATAATAGTAAGCAGGACGAATTCCGTTGGGGTCTCTCATTACAAAAGCATCGCCATGTCCTATAAGTCCTGAAACAACATATCCGCCGTCCCAGTTTTTGCTTGATATTTCAAGTATTTTTTGAATATCAATATTTTCGGCTATTTTTTCCGATATCTCTTTATTTGAAAAACCTTCGTTTTTATATTGTCTGAAAAGTTTTTGATTTTCTTCGTCTAAAAAGTGTCCTACTTTTTCAAGAATAGTAACGGTATCGGAATAATCTTTCGGATGCTGCCCCAGTTCGGTAAGATGTCCGAAAAGTTCATCGACATTTGTAAGGTTAAAGTTTCCGGCGATAACAAGGTTTCGCGATTTCCAGTTATTTTCACGCATTACGGGATGCACATTTTCAATACTGTTTTTTCCGAAAGTTCCGTAACGTAAGTGTCCTAATAATATTTCGCCTGTAAAAGGTAAGTTTTGCTTAACAAATGCAGGGTCGTTAATCAATTCGGGATTGTCGGTTGTTGCTTTTGTCATTCGTGAGTTTATTTCTGCAAAAACATTCACAATAGGTGTTGATGCATTGGAGCGTGAGCGATTAAGGTATTTTTGCCCCGGCGACATATCCAATTTTAACGATACAACTCCGGCTCCGTCTTGCCCGCGATTACGCTGTTTTTCCATCATTAAATACAGTTTGTTTAAGCCATATCGCCATGTACCGTATTTTTCTTGATAATATTCCAACGGTTTTAAGAGCCGTATTAATATAAAACCACATTCGTGCTTAATAGGATCACTCATCTTATTATTTTTAAAAAAGGTTTAATTGTCGTAAAGACATAATTAATGTAAATAGGATTTTGGTTATTTATGTTTAAAACAGTTATTTCTATTAAATCAGTAACCATATTTATTCGGGCTGAGAAGGTTTTAATTTAGGAAATTTAATTCGCGATTTTACAATATAAGAGGATGGAAATTTTCTATTTATTTTTTTATATAATTCAAATGCCTCGTTTCTGTTTCTAAAATCGCCGACACGTACTTTAAAGTATGGAGCTCGATAATTAAAATAAATTAAATCGGGGTCGAAATCGGGGAAATAATGTTTAAATTCTTGTGCTACTTTATTTGCTTGTTCTCTTGCATTATTACCCGAACCCGAAAAAATTTGAATGCGATATCCGCTTAATCCCTTTTTTTTATTTATTCGTATGTTTCGTTCAATTAAAACATGTAACGAAGGTTCTTGCGAGACGTTTATATTTCCTCCGTAAGTGTTGTTTTGCAGAGCAAAAAAAATGTCATCAGTAATATTAACCGAGTCAGCCGTATTTATCTGTGCACTGGCAAACAAAGCCGATAAAAACAAGGTTGCCGTTAAACTTACTTTCAATAAAGTCATATCTCTATCTGTTTGAGCTGCAAAGTTAATAAAAAAATAAAATTCTCATTAATTTTATGAGTTATTGATTTTTTTAATGCAAAATATAGCTGCATTAAAGTAATAATGTATATTTGTTTTTTTTATTGTGTATATGAAGTATGTCCTAATAATATTTTTTATTTCATTGAGTTTAAATACTTTCTCTCAAAACGGAGGTTTTACCGGAATGGGTAATTCATCGGTAATGCTTTACGATTTTTGGGCTGTATTTAATAATCAAGCAGGTATTGCCGATATTTCCACAGTGGAAACAGGTGTGTGTTACGAAAATAATTATATGATGTGGGAAACAGGAAAACAGGCATTTGCTGTTGTTGTGCCTACAAATTTCGGTAATTTTTCATTGTCGGCAAATCGTTACGGTTATTCGGGATATGCTGAAAACAATGTGGGGCTGGCGTATGCTCGTAATCTTGGCAAATATATATCGGCATCGCTTGAATTTGATTACTTGTTTTATACACAATCGCAAAACTACGGATATAAAGGAGCATTACTTTTTCAAGTGGGAATAATAGGAAAACCAATTGAAAATCTTCAAATAGGATTGCATGTTTACAATCCCGGACATGTTACTCTTGAAGATTACAACAATCAACAAGTGCCGTTGGTAATACGGTTTGGTGCAGGATATTATTTTATTAAGCAAGTGCTGTTAACGGCTGAAACAGAAACAGATATAGACAATGAAACGCGTTTTAAAACAGGATTGCAATATGAGGTTATTGATAATCTTTTTTTAAGAACGGGTTTTTTATCTAACCCTAATCAATTTAGCGTAGGGATAGGTTATACATTTAAAAAACTTACTACCGATATAGCATTTTATACACACGAAACTTTGCCGATGTCAACACAAATATCATTTAAATATGCTTTTTAAAATGTGATTTTATCAGTTTTACGGAATCCATAATCAGACAAGAAGTAGGAGAGAAGTGAGAAGTATTTTCCCAATGTATAAACAATTTTTTTCCGAAATATTGACCTAAAAAGAATCCGCCTACTAAAACAGGATAAGTGTAAAGTTGAAAACCCATACCACTGTATATTCGCAGTAAAATAACAAAAGGAACGGGAATATGAATAGCCAAAGCCCATTGTAGTGAAAACTTTTTTACATTTCCCCGCCAATATCCGAAAGGAATATTTAAAAGAAACACTATAAATCCTACAATAAAAACCTTTAACATAACAGTAATTTTTACAATACAAAGTTAATTAGTATTTTCTAAAAATATTAGAATATCTTTGTATATATTTTTAACTTGTTCAGATGATTTCATATAGCATTCAAAATATTGCGGAAATACTCAACGGAGAGTTAATAAGAAATTCGGGCAGAAAAATTTCATATCTTGTTATCGACAGTCGAAAAGTGTTATTTCCTCGCGAGAGCCTGTTTTTTGCTTTACGCGGAACACGCAACGACGGGCATCGTTTTGTTGCGGGTTTATTTAAAAAAGGAGTGCGTAACTTTGTGGTTGAAGAGTTTCCCGAAAATGAAGAGTTATTGCAACATGCTAATTTTGTAAAAGTTGATAACTCTTTTGATGCTCTTCAAACTCTTGTGGCTTTTCATCGTGCAAATATTGATATTCCTGTTGTGGGAATTACCGGCAGCAACGGTAAAACAATTGTTAAAGAGTGGGTTTACCAATGTTTGAGCAAAGATAAATATGTTATTCGTAATCCTAAAAGTTTCAATAGTCAGGTGGGAGTGCCCTTGTCGGTGTGGTTGCTCAATAACAGTGCCGATATAGGAGTTTTTGAGGCGGGTATTTCGCAACCCGATGAGATGCAACGATTACAAAAAATCATTAACCCTACAATCGGTATTTTTACAAATATAGGCGATGCTCATCAGGAAAATTTTGATACCGTAGAGCAAAAGTTAGAAGAAAAACTGCAACTGTTTAATAATTGCAATACTATAATTTACTGTGCCGATAATACCGATGTTGACAATAAAATAAAACATTTGTTTACCGACAAATATCTGTTTACATGGAGTGTTGAAAAAGATGCCGATTTAACAATCAATAAAATAATAAATCACTCAAACCGTTCCGAAATATTTGCATTGTATAAAAATAATAATTGCAAAGTAGAGATACCTTTTACCGATAAAGCATCGGTAGAAAATGCTGTAAACGTGTGGAGTTTGATGTTGATATTGGGCTATTCGTGCGACGATATTACCAACAGATTAAAAAATATTGAGCCGGTTGCCATGCGTCTTGAAGTAAAAGAGGGCAATAATAACTGTACTGTTATAAACGATAGTTACAATTCTGATATTGAGTCGCTGCATATTGCACTTGATTTTTTGTCGTATCAAAATCAACACACAAAAAAACTTGTTATTTTGTCGGATATTGAGCAAAGTGGTTATTTGCCTCATGAACTTTATGTGCAGGTATCGGGAATGATACGACAAAAAAACATCGACCGCTTGATAGGAATAGGCTCCGAAATTATGCAATATCGCGAACTGTTTGATTTGCGAACCGATTTTTATTCCGACACATCGGAATTTTTACAAAAGTTTGATTTTTCAAAACTTCACGACATGTCGATATTGCTCAAAGGAGCACGAAGTTTTACTTTTGAAGATATTCAACGAAAGTTGCAAAAGCAGACTCATCGAACGGTTTTTGAAATAGATTTGAATGCAATAGAGTATAATCTGAATTATTTTAAAAGTCTTTTGAAACCGAAGACGGGCATTATTGCTATGTTGAAGGCTTCGGGATACGGAAGTGGAACACATGAAGTGGCAAATGTTTGTCAGTATCAGAATGTTGCCGCTATTGCAGTGGCTTTTCCCGATGAGGGTGTTGAGCTTAGAAAAAGCGGAATAAAAACGCCTATTATCATAATGAATCCCGAAGAGGAGAGTTTTGCATTGATGATAGAGCATAATCTTGAACCGCAAATTTATAATTTTCAGTCGTTAAAAAGTTTTAATAAAGCGGCAGGTAATACCGATGCAAAGCCTTATCCCGTGCATATTAAAATAGATACGGGAATGCATCGTTCGGGATTTTTGAAAGAAGAGTTGCAGCTGCTTATTGATGAATTAAAGCAGTCGGAAAATATAAGAATAAAAACAATATTTTCGCATTTGGCTTCCGCCGATGAACCCGACCAAGACGAATTTACGCTAGGTCAAATTTCTCTTTTCGAGAAGATGAGTTTGGCGATAATGCAACATTTTAATTATCCGATAAAACGACATATTTTAAATTCAGCGGGAATAGAGCGTTTTGCTAAATATCAATACGATTTTGTGCGGCTTGGTATAGGAATGTATGGCATAAGTGCAAAGGGCAAAAAACTTGCGGCAGTGGGAACTCTCAGTAGTTCGATATCGCAAATTAAGCATGTTAAAGTGGGTGAAACAGTCGGTTACAGCAGAAAAGGTATTGCAAAAAAAGATATTGTAATAGCAACAGTGCCTGTGGGGTATGCCGACGGTTTGCGGCGTATTCTCAGCAACGGAGTCGGCAAGCTGTGGGTAAACGGCAGACTTGCATCTATTATCGGTAATGTATGTATGGATATGTGTATGATTGATATTACGGATATAGAAGCCAGTGAAGGCGATAGAGTTGAGATTTTCGGCAAGAATTTACCCGTAAGTAAAGTTGCAAAATGGATGAATACAATTCCTTACGAAGTGCTTACGGGAATATCGCGAAGAGTAAAACGAACCTATCATTTTGAATAAAAAAACGAACCACAGTTTTATGATTTTGCAAAAGGATAAAGACCCGATTGGACATGCTGTTTTCGACTATTATTTTAAAAATAAAATTAAAAAACTTATAGTGTATTCCGATATTGCCGAGGCAGATGTTATTCCCGTAAAATATCTTTTCAGAGATTATAAAAAGATGCCTGAGATTGAGCAAACAGCACTTGATTTGTGTAAAGGCAAAGTGTTGGATGTTGGATCTGCTGCCGGCTGTCACAGTATTTGGTTGCAAAATAAAGACATTGATGTAACATCGGCAGAAATATCACAACTGTCGGTTGAGGTAATGCAACACAGAGGATTGAAAAATGCTGTTTGTAAAGATTTTTTTGAGATAGAACAAAAGTTTGACACTTTGTTGTTTATGATGAACGGTGTAGGAATAGCAGGAATTTTAAATGCTTTATCTCTGTTTTTTGAAAAATGTAAAAGCCTTTTATCCCCGAAAGGGCAAATACTGCTTGACTCTTCGGATATAGCCTATATGTTTGATAATGAAAGTGAAAAACCTGTCGGGAAATATTACGGAGAAGTGATATATCAAATGAAATACGGCGATATAAAATCGGATAAATTCAATTGGTTGTTTGTTGATTTTGATATGCTTACTGTTTATGCCGAAAAATCGGGGTTAAAATGTGAGAAAATATGCAAAGGCTCACACTTCGATTATTTAGCAAGGATAACAAGATAAACAGGAGTTTACATTAAAGCCTTTGTTGCAATATAAGCCATTAACGACATGCCTGTTTCTATTGACTTTTCGTCGGCAATAAAATCGGGTGAGTGTAACCCGCCTGATATTGTTCTGTTGGTATGTCCTGTGCCGAGTCGGTAAAAGCAAGCAGGATATTTTTGAGCAAACCACCCGAAATCTTCGGCTGTCATTCTTATATCAAGATTATGCACATTTTTTTCTCCGATAAATTCTTTAGCTGCATTTTGAGTAATTTCTGTAATGTCAGGATTATTATAGACAGAAGGAAATCCTATTTTTATGTCAACATCGGCAGAGCCGCCCATTCCTTGAGCAACTGACCGAGCAATGATTTTTATTTTATCGTGAGCCTTATATCGCCAATCTTCGTCCATAATTCTGAAAGTGCCTTCAATTTTTACCTTTTCGGGAATTACATTCATTACGCTGTTGCAAATAATATTTCCAAACGACAAAACCGACGGTATTTGAGTGGGAATAATACGGCTTACAACTTGTTGCAGCGATACAATTGCTTGCGAAGCCATAAGCACAGTGTCAATAGTGTTGTATGGTAAAGCAGCATGACCGCCTTTACCTTTAAATGTAATATAAACTTCATCTGACGAAGCCATGTATATACCTTTTTTCATACCGACAGTTCCTGCAGGCAGTTCGGGATAAACATGTTGTCCTATTATCAGGTCGGGAGTATATTCATCAAACAGTCCGTCTTTCATCATTATATCGGCACCGCCGGGAATACGTTCTTCGCCGGGTTGAAATATCAATAAAACGGTTCCTTGTAAATCTTTACGTATATTGTTTAGTATTTTTGCGGCACCAAGTAAGCAAGCTGTGTGAATGTCGTGTCCGCAGGCGTGCATTTTGCCTTTGTTTTTTGATTTAAACGGCAGATTATTGTTTTCGGTAACAGGTAGAGCATCCATGTCGGCACGCAAAGCAACAGTTTTTCCTTTGCCTTTTTCTCCTTTTATTATGCCGAGTATTCCGTGTTTTGCAAATCCTTTTTTATATTCAATACCGAATTCGTCAAGTTTTGAGATAATAAATGTCGAAGTTTCTTTTTCTTCAAAACTCAATTCGGGGTTTTGGTGTATATGCCTTCTTATTGATATTATTTCGTTAAGATACTCTTTTGTGAGTTCTTTTATTTTGTTTATCATAATTCAAAGATACGAATATTTTAAACTTTTTTTAAAGCAGTAATTGTTTCTGTGGGATTTTTGGCAGAAAAAACGGTGTTTCCCGCTACCATAATATCAACACCCGCTTCAAACAGTTTTTTGTAATTATTAAGATTTACACCTCCGTCAACTTCTATTAAAGTTTTTGAATCTGTTTTTACAATCAGTTCTTTAAGTTTTGATATTTTGTTGTAGGAATGTTCTATAAATTTTTGTCCTCCGAATCCCGGATTAACCGACATTATCAAAACCCAATCAATATCGTGAATAATATCGTTTAATACATTTACGGGAGTATGCGGATTTAAAGAAACACCGGCTTTCATGCCCAAAGATTTGATATTTTGCAATGTCCGGTGAAGATGTTTGCAAGCCTCGTAATGTACTGTTAAAATATCGGCACCTACATTTTTAAAATCTTGGATATATCTGTCGGGGTTTTCTATCATCAGATGAACATCAAGTGGTTTGCGGGCATGTTTTTTTACAAATTTTATTACCGGTATTCCAAATGATATATTGGGAACAAACATTCCGTCCATTACATCAACATGAATAAAATCGGCATCGCTGTTGTTGAGCATTTCAATATCGCGTGCTAAATTTCCGAAATCGGCAGATAAAATTGACGGAGCAATCAAGGGTGCATTCATAATATTTTATTTTCAGAATAAATATTTATCCTAAATATGTTTTTAAATTTTTGCTTCTTGAAGTCTGCTTTAATTTTCTGATGGCTTTTTCTTTAATTTGTCTTACTCTTTCGCGTGTAAGGTCAAATTTTTCGCCTATTTCTTCCAAAGTATTTGGAGGAGTTCCGTTAAGACCGAAATACAGTCGTAAAATGTCGGCTTCTCTTTGTGACAGGGTAGAGAGAGTTCTTTCTACCTCTTCGCGAAGAGAATCGGTAATAAGGTTTTTATCGGGTAAAGGAGTTTCTTTGCTTGGGATAACCTCATACATATTGCCGTCTTCGCTTTGTTGCAAAGGAGCATCCATAGATATATGTCTGCTGTTTGACATTAGAGCTTTTTTTACGTCAATAGGTTGCATCTCGAGTACTTTTGCTATTTCTTCGGCAGACGGTTCGCGTTCGAATTCTTGCTCTAATCGCGACAGGGTTTTATTTATTTTATTTATGTTACCTATTTTGTTTAGCGGAAGTCTGACTATGCGAGCTTGTTCGGCAAGAGCTTGTAAAATAGACTGGCGTATCCACCATACTGCATAAGATATAAATTTAAAACCTCTTGTTTCGTCAAATCGTTGTGCAGCTTTTATTAACCCGAAATTTCCTTCATTAATTAAGTCGGGTAGGCTTAGTCCTTGGTTTTGATATTGTTTTGATACAGAAACAACAAAGCGTAAATTGCCACGAATTAATTTATCCAAAGCTTTTTCGTCACCTTTTTTTATTAAACGGGCTAATTCTACTTCTTCTTCTGCAGTAAGCAATTCTTCTTTACCTATTTCGTGCAGGTATTTATCTAACGATTGAGTGTCTCTGTTAGTGACCTGTTTAGTAATTTTAAGTTGTCTCATAAATTTTTTTAAGCCAAATTATTATTATGTCTATTTACAAGGCATAGATATACACATTATATCAACCACAAAGATAAAATTATTTTTTACTTTTCAAACTTGCAACAGCTAAAATAAGCCCTAAAACAATACTTAATAATGCGGCAAACAATACTTGAAATTCTGACGGCATTAAAAAAGTAACAGTATGAGCAGGTATCCAAAAGAATGGTATTGTTTTTTTAAAAACAAAATTCCATTGCACATCCCAATCGATTGATTTAAACCCTTTTGCAAAATCTATGGGAACGAATAAACTGTTGAATTTACCTTTATATTTTGAAATATGTATATCGGTAAGTTTATGAAAAGTCATCATTACGGGAGCATAAATAATATTCATGGCTGCACTAATGGCAAAAGCTATACTTACCTTTGTAAGGTTTACATCTCCTTTCATTGCCGTAACGGCACCTTTAAGCCCCATATCGTCCAAAAACTGAGGTGTTCCCGTAGCAAAAATTATAAATGCAAGTTTTATTGTAAGTCCGATAAATCCCCAAACAATTGTTTTTGGAAGTAATCCGAATCCTTTTTGAAAGTAATTACCTGTGCGTATTCGTAATCCTATAACTTCACCGAGAGTTGCTAAAATACCAAATTTCACAAAACTCATTATCATACCGTGTGATTTGTTAAACGACAGATATGCGTTAAACGATTTATCCCATAAAATAAGAGGAACAATAATCAATAATATGGTTGATATAAATATTAAATCTTGT
Organism: uncultured Bacteroidales bacterium; assembly: GCA_964424425.1. Lineage (GTDB taxonomy): Bacteria > Bacteroidota > Bacteroidia > Bacteroidales > SZUA-534 > GH45. Next base: position 22,284 of record CAYRJP010000008.1, read on the forward strand.
TTTTTCATACTTAAAATTTCTTATTTTTCAATTTCTGTTTTATAAGGTTCAAAACCTTTTTTTACTCTTTTCCAAACACTTTTCCATTGCAATAAAATAACAATAGTCATAGCTATTATTATTATGAGCATGATTTTTTCGTTAAGTGACAGTTTTCGTTTCACAAATTGTTTTTTACACGTAAGACCTAACAGTTTTTTTTAAAAAAACTGTTAGGTCTGAACATATGTTTTTAAAGAAAGATATATTTTATTTTTCAATTCTTATTCTTGCATCAACGGCAATAATACTATCTTTTCGCCCTAACAATGGATTTAAGTCCATTTCAAATATTTCGGGAGCAGCCATGCAAAGAGCTGAAACTCTTGAAATAATATCGGCAAATTTTTGTTTGTCAACAGGTTCTTGTCCTCTAATACCTTCAAGCATTTGATGCGAACGTAAATCGCTTATCATATCGTATCCGTCTTGCGGGCTAAGTGGAGTTAATGCTGCAACAACATCTTTTAGAACTTCGATAAAAATACCACCCAATCCGCACATTACCATATGACCAAAGCGTTCTTCGTTTTTGGCTCCCACAAAAAGCTCAATTCCCGATAACATCGGCTGAATTAATATGGCGGTAGTATCTTTAATTTTAATCATTCTGTTAAATTCATCAATAAAACGGTCTTCGTCGTTTACATTTAGAACAACACCGCCAACGTCGGTTTTATGAACAGGTCCCACAACTTTCATAACAACAGGGAATCCTATCTCTTTAACCATTCGTAATCCTTCTTTAATATTGGCAGTGACAAATTCTTTAGCTCTGTGAATTCCTGCGGCATCAAGTAATTCCTGAACTTTTTCGGGTTGAAGATAACCATTGCCGGCTTCGTCAATAATTTTGCGGATAGCTGTTTTATCAACTTCAGGCTGCATGGGATTTTCTTCCATTGGAGCAAAGTTGTTGTAAACTTTTGCCAAAGCATTTCCAAAAGCTACTTCATCGGGGAAATTTATTCTTCCTTTTTCTAAAAATGCATCTATTTCATCTTTAACATTTATTATTGACGGAAGAATCGGATAAATAGGTTTTTTGCATGTTTTCATTTTATTGTCGAGTAAGTCATAAACATCACTTACGTCGAATAGTCCGGGGCTGCCAAAGATAACACACATTGCATCAATATTGTCAAAATCATTTTCGCAAGCATCAATAATATGTCCTAATTGTTCGGCTGTTCCTGTTGCTAAAAAGTCGATAGGATTGGCAACCGATGAACCCGGATAAAGTTTTTCGAGAAGTTCTTTTGTTTTATCGCCTTCTAATTTGGGCACATTTAAACCGCCGTTTGATAAAGCATCGGTAAGCATTACGGCAGGTCCTCCGGCATGAGTAATAATAGCTATATTTTTGCCTTTAAGTTCTTTGTGCATAAAAACACTTCCCACAAGAGTAAGTTCTTCGCGGCTGTAGCAGCGAACAATTCCCGCTTTACGTAAAAGAGCATGCACAACCATATCGTCTTTAGCTAAAGCACCGGTGTGTGATGATGCTGCACGTCCTCCGGCTTCAGAGCCTCCGGCTTTTATTGCGGCAATTTTACATCCTTTGCGAATTAACGATGATGCATGTTTAAGCAGCATATCAGGTTTTTTTATACTTTCCATGTAAAGTAGCTTTACACGAGGACTGGTGGCAGGGTCGAATGTTTCGTCGAGATGTTTAACAATATCTTCAACACCCATTTGAGCACTGTTACCTACCGAATAAACGCTTGAGAATGTTAATCCGTTGGGAATACCTGTTTCCATAATATAAACGGCAGTAGCTCCCGATGCAGAGATAAATTCGCAACCTTGAGGGTCTAATTTAGGGATAGGAGTAGTAAATACTCCGCTGTAATTTTGATTGATAACACCGATACAATTGGGTCCGATTAGTGAACCGCCTACTTTGTTAATGGTGTCAACTATCTCTTTTTCGAGTTTAGCACCTTCTTCGCTCTCTTCGCTGAATCCTGCCGAAAGAATAATAAAAGCACGAGTATTTTTTTCATCGGCAAGAGTTTTTATCGTAGAGGGGCAGAATTTAGCGGCAACAGCTAAAATGGCAAGGTCGGTTTGCGGTAAATCATTTACATTGCGATACGATTTTACTCCTTGTACATTATCGAGTTTGGGATTAACAACAAATAAATCGCCTTTAAAGTTGTTGTCGATAATATTTTTTAACACTTTCCCTCCGGGTTTGTGTATATCGTTTGAGCCTCCAATAACTACAATACTGTCGGGGTTTATTAACTTTTGATGTATCATAATATTAAGTTTTTACATAAAAATTCAACATGGCAAATTTAGAAAAGCTATATTTATTATGCATCAGTAATATTGTTTAAATATATGTTATGCAATACATTAATTTGTTGTTTTTTTTATTGTAAAATAAAAAAACCTTAAGACAGTTATTTTTATTCTTGAAAATATTTTGTAATTTTAAAGGAATCAATATATAACCAAAAGTAATTGACGAAAAACTACTGACATGAATGAACTTGTATTATTGTATATAAAAGCTGTTTTTGTAATATTTCCTTTGTTTTTATTAACAATTCGTTTATTATTTAAAAAATCAATTTTAGCCAAGATAGGATATATTATGGTTACTGTAGTAGTTATAATAACATTAATCAGTACAACAATTCAGGTATTGGGAGTAAATCCTGTGGTGGCTATTCCTTTTAGGATATTAACGGTTATAGCAGCATTGTTGTTGTTAAAAAAAGAGATATCGTTATTTTGGTATTTAAACGGTAAATTGCAAAAAATAGCTGATTTTAATATTTCGGATAAGGTTGAAGATAAATATTTAAATCGGAGTGATGAATTCGGGATATTGGCAAAATCTTTAAATAAAATGATAGATGAGTTGAGTAAAATTGTTGATAAAATTCAACTTAGTGCTTTGCAACTTGCTGATACCAGCAGACAAATGGCATCGGCATCGGAGCAGATATCATCGGGAGTTTCGCAACAAGCGGCAACAACAGAAGAAATTTCATCATCGGTGGAGCAGATGATAGCCACTATTGACTCGAATACCAATATGGCATCACAAACAAATAATATTTCATCGGAATCGGTAAAAAGAATGGAGAGTGCTTATGCCATATTTAATAAAACGTTGGATACCATTAATAATATTTCGGAAAAGATAGAGGCTATAACTCAAATTAGCAGAAAAACAAATATGCTTTCGCTAAATGCTTCTATTGAGGCAGCGGCAGCAGGTGCAGCAGGTAAAGGATTTGCTGTTGTGGCTCAAGAAATTCGCAAACTTGCCGATAACAGTCATAATGCCTCAGAAGCTATAATTGGTGTTATGGAAAACAGTCAGAAACTTTCGTTTGAAGCAGAAGCAAAGTTTAAGGAAATTATGCCCGAGATACTTAAAAGTGCAGAGATGGTTAGTAAAATTGCATTGGCAAGTCAGGAGCAACTAAACAGTTCAAATTATATTAATACTTCGGTATCGCAATTAATGGAAGTAACAAATCAAAATTCGGTATCAGCAGAGGAATTGGCAGCTACTGCCGAAGAACTGTCTAACAGAGCTAAAGATTTAATGGAAATTGTTCATAATCTTAAAGTTTAATAAAATTTATTGATTTTTAATATGAACATCGGTTTGAGGGAATGGAATAGTAATGTTATTCTCGTTAAATTTTTTATTAATAGCAAAACGCATATCGCTTTTAATGCGTTCTACTCTAAATGATTCTTCAGTCATAAACATTATTTCAAAATTGAGTGAAGAAGAGCCGAAATCTCGAAAAAATACTATGGGTTTAGGATAATTTTTAATTTCGGGATGTTCAATGGCAGCATCGATAAGAAGTCGCTCAACTTTGCGAACATCGCTACCGTATGCTACACCTACTTTTACGCCAAAACGGGTATTGAAACTGTTGTGACTCCAGTTTATAACATTGTCAGATGTAAATTTGGAATTTGGAATTAAAATAATAACATCGTCTCTTGAGATAATTTTCGAGTTTCTTAAATTAATTTGTTCAACCTTACCAACAGTGCCATCTTGTAATTCAACAATGTCACTTACTTTAATAGAGTGATCAAAAAGTATTATTATGCCTGATATAATATCAGTAAAGAAATGTTGAATACCAAGTCCTAAACCAACCAACAGAGCCGATAAACTGGCGATTAAGAAAGTGATACTAAATCCTACCGATTCCAGATACAGGGCAATGGCTATTACCCAAATAAAGTATGTAATAATCTGAAAAAGAGATTGTCCTTTGCCTTGGTCTATTTTTTTTGTTTTTACATTATCTTCAAAAATAAGTTCTATAATGTATAGTATAAATTTTGTAGCAAACAGTATTATCAGTAATTCAATAATATCGGAAAGAGTAAAAGAGATATTTTCGGTTTTCAGAATTTTGTAATTTAAAAATTGTTCGGTATTAAATCCTAAAGCTTTGAAAAAGAGTATTGTTGAAAAAATAAGAATAAGGAATCGTAAAAATCGGATTATTGACGATGTATTTTTTTTGTTAAGTTTTTTTACAAATTTTATTCTCCATAAAATTTTGGTAATAAATATAATCAAGAAAAAAGAAATGATTATAACCAGCGATGCAGCAATAGCTTGTTTAATAAGTAAATGATAATTACCGGTGGAGAAAAGCTCGAAATTTAGAAATTTATTTATTGCAATCATTAAATTATAAATTGTTTTATCATGTAAATATACAAAACAAAATAAAAATAAATTTGTTTTAAATACAGATACTTGTAATATGTTTGTTTTTACACATATTTTGTGAATTTAAGGGGATATATTTTTGATATTTTATTATAAAATATGTAATTTGTTAATTGTTTGAAAAATAATAATTATGGATGATAATATTAACACAGAAAATAGTGCTTATTTGATTTTTAAGGTTGGAGATGAAGAGTTTGCCGCAAATGCAGGAAAGGTTCAACGGATTTTAGAACTTCAGCCTGTAACATCAATACCAAAAGCACCTGTTTATATGAAAGGAGTTATTAATTTAATGGGTAGTGTTTTGCCTGTGATTGATGCTCGCTTGAAAATGGGAATGGAAGAGAAAGAGCCTGACAGTAGTACATGTATTGTTGTGCTTGAGGTTGAAAAACAGGGGAGGATTGTAGAAACGGGTATTATTGTTGATTCGGTGCAGAGTGTAATGGAAATACAGCAAGATGAGATTAAAGGTCCTTTGTCTTTGGGTGTTGATGCTAATGCCGATTTTATTCAGGGCATGTTTGAGCACGATAGCAAATTTATTATGATACTTGATATTGATAATATATTTTCTATTGAAGAGGTTATTACATTAAAGCAAATTGTTGATGATAATAACGAATCGGAAAATGACGAAGAACAGGAAAACGAAGAATAAAAAATATA
>CAYRJP010000009.1:0-21268 GCA_964424425.1 uncultured Bacteroidales bacterium
ATAAGCCGGATTTAATCCATATTAATTTTCAATGTAATTCCGTTAGATATAATTTTAATCCAACTATCACATTCTCCTTTATCTTCACCATCCTTATTAATACCAAAATCACAAGTTATTGTTTGAGGACTATCGCTATCAGAATTTGTAATAAGTTCCATATCTCCATCTTTAATAAACTTACAATCAGATGCATAAATAACATCTGTCATTGTCATTTTATTAACCACACTATCCATAGTTTGAGTTGATGTTCCGTTAATCATAAACACATCATCTGTGTTATCGGATAAAGTAGGAAATCCTTCGAACCATAAATAGGTTTGATTACACGCCCACAAATAATCTAAATCACCTTTAGTTACCGTTAAGTTACCTACCGACTTAACCAAAAATTTAACTGATTCTGAATCTTTATCCTTTATTTCTAGATTCATTTCTCCGCTTAAACCCACTCCGTCTTTTTGATAATCATCAAAAACAACTTTAGCTGTAATACCCTGTAAATATGCAGGATTAGCCGAGAAGGTAACAATAATTTTACCCGAAGCATCAGGAACATTGGTAAAATCAAGTGTCATTTTTAAATTACCGTCCCAAGTAACTTCAACTTTATCATCGGATAATAATGCCGATTTTAAACTTTCATTGTTGAAGCCATAATTGTTAACATTCTCAAATACTGAGACAACACTCATTTCTGTCTCTACATTTTGTTTTACATCTTTACTTGATTGTTGTAAATCTTCAGGTGATGTTGTATCTAATTCACAAGATGATACAAAAACAACAATACCCAGCAGAATTGCTGCATTCTTTAAAATACTTTTCATGATAATACTTTTTTTGTTAATTAATATGTGCTACTTTTTCATTTTGAGTAAGTAAAAATATTAATTTTTTACTTATTATAAAAATCTACACTGATACTTTTGATGAAAATACACTCATATTACATATACGTTAACAAAAAAGAAAGGTTGATAAAATTTATCAACCTTTTAAAATATTTTCAAAAAAATAATTTATTATGCTTGTGCTGTAGTAGGTCCGCCAAAATTCATCGGCATATTAGGTGTTCCCGGATTATCTATATTTTTTATTTTTCCGTGCATCGACTCGTATTTATTAATATTATCTTGCAACGCCATTAATAAACGTTTAGCATGTTCAGGTGTTAAAATAATTCTTGATTTAACTTTTGCTTTGGGTATTCCCGGCATTATCCTTACAAAATCAACAACAAACTCCGATGGAGAATGTGATATAACCGCCAAATTTGAATAAACACCCTGAGCTACATCTTCACTTAATTCAATATTTAATTGATTTGGATTATTCTTTTTTTCTTCCATGATATATTTTTTTAAGTTTTATACAAAACTAAAAAATAATTTTTGCAATAAATAAAAAAGGCTGACAATTATGTCAGCCTTTTTTATTATTATATCATTTAATTTTACTCTTGACTTAAAGCCTGTTTTTTTGATTCTAACAAGGCATCGTACTCTTCTTTACTACCTACAATTAAATTAGAATACTTTCTTGAGCCTGTTCCTGCCGGTATTAAATGTCCGACAATAACATTCTCTTTCAATCCTTCTAATTTATCAATCTTACCGTTAATAGCAGCCTCATTAAGCACTTTTGTAGTTTCCTGGAACGAAGCAGCAGAAATAAAACTGCGTGTTTGAAGTGCAGCTCTTGTTATTCCTTGCAGAACCTGACTTGATGTTGCAGGAACAGCATCTCTTACCTGAATTAATTTTAAATCTTTACGTTTTAAAATTGAATTCTCATCGCGTAATTTTCTAGCTGTTATTATCTGTCCCGGACGCAAACTTGAATCACCTTCATCTTCTACTACCTTTTTATCCCAAATCCAGTCGTTTTCTTCCATGAAAACATTCTTATCTATAATCTGTTTTTCAAGGAATTTGGTATCTCCCGGGTCAACAATTTCAACCTTACGCATCATCTGACGCACGATAACTTCAAAGTGCTTGTCGTTAATTTTTACACCTTGCAAACGATAAACTTCCTGAACCTCATTTACAATATACTCTTGAACTTTTGTTGGTCCTTTAATAGCCAAAATATCGGCAGGAGTAATTGCTCCATCAGATAATGGTGTTCCTGCTTTTACAAAGTCATTTTGCTGAACAAGAATCTGTTTTGATAAAGAAACAAGGTATTTTTTAACTTCTCCTGTTCGCGAAGTAACAATAATTTCTCTGTTACCTCTTTTTACCTTACCAAAACTTACTTCTCCGTCAATTTCAGCAACAACAGCAGGGTTAGACGGGTTACGAGCTTCAAATAACTCTGTTACTCGCGGAAGACCTCCGGTAATATCACCGGCTTTACCTACTGAACGAGGAATTTTCACAATAACTTGCCCCGTTTTAACTTCATCACCTTCTTCGATAACAATATGAGAACCTACAGGTAAATTATAATTCTTTAATTGCTCACCGGCTTCGTCAACAATTCTTACACTCGGATTCTTTGTTTTATCTTTGGTTTCAATTATTACTTTCTCTTTAAAACCGGTTTGCTCGTCAGCCTCTTCACGATAAGTAATACCTTCAACAACACTGTCAAAACTTATCTTACCTGATGCTTCTGAAACAATAACTGCATTATAAGGATCCCATTCACAAATCAAGTCTCCTTTTTTAACATCCTGCCCATCTTTTATATATAACTTAGCTCCATAAGGAACCGAATATGTTGATAAAATAAGTCCTGTATTTTTATCAATTAATTTAGCTTCAGCTAAACGACCAATAACAATATCAGACACAACTCCATCTTCGTTGTATTCAATAGTTCTAAGTTCTTCGAACTCCAACTTACCTTCGTATCCTGCAATAACACTTGCTTCAGAAGCAATATTACCTGCAGTACCTCCCACGTGGAATGTTCTAAGAGTAAGCTGTGTTCCCGGCTCACCAATTGACTGAGCTGCAACAACTCCTACCGCTTCCCCTATCTGAACCATTCTACTGGTTGCAAGGTTTCTACCGTAACATTTTGCACAAACTCCTTGTTTCGATTCACAAGTCAATACCGAACGTATTTCAACTTGTTCTATTGGTGAATCTTCAATAACTTGAGATATTTCTTCGGTAAACTCTTCACCTGCAGTAATAATTAAATCTCCTGTCAACGGATGATAAATATCATGAACCGATGTTCTTCCTAATATTCTGTCATAAAGAGTTTCTACAACTTCTTCATTTTTCTTTAATGCTGTTGCAATCAAACCACGCAATGTTCCACAATCATCTTCTGATATAATAACATCTTGTGATACATCAACCAAACGACGTGTTAAATAACCTGCATCGGCTGTTTTAAGTGCTGTATCAGCCAAACCTTTACGAGCACCGTGAGTTGAAATAAAATACTCTAATACCGAAAGACCTTCCTTAAAGTTCGAAAGAATCGGGTTTTCAATAATTTGTCCACCTTCAGCACCTGATTTTTGAGGTTTAGCCATCAAACCACGCATACCTGACAACTGACGAATCTGTTCTTTTGAACCCCTCGCACCCGAATCAAGCATCATGTAAACAGAGTTAAATCCCTGATTATCACTACTTAATTGATTCATAAGGATTTGTGTCAACTTAGCGTTGATATGTGTCCAAATATCAATTATCTGATTATAACGTTCGTTGTTGGTAATGAATCCCATATTATAGTTATTCAGTACCTCATCAACTTGAGCATATCCTTCATTAACAAGAGTTTCTTTCTCTTTAGGAATAATCACATCTCCTAAATTAAAAGATAATCCTCCTTCGAATGCCATACGATAACCTAAATTTTTAATATCATCTAAGAAATTTGCAGTAACTGCTGTTCCACAAACTTTATAAATATTACCGATAATATCACGCAAAGATTTTTTTGTAAGTACACTATTAATAAAACCAACCTCTTTAGGTACAAACTGATTTACCATAACTCTGCCGACTGTTGTTTCTAAAAGAACAGTCTTTATTTCACCATCAACAAGGTCTTCAGTTTTTACTTTTATATTAGCATGTAAATCAACTCTTTTCTCATTATAAGCAATTGTAACTTCATCGGGAGAATAAAAAATCAATCCTTCACCTTTAGCACCTTTTCTTGCTTTTGTAATATAATACAATCCTAAAACCATATCCTGCGAAGGCACAGTAATAGGAGCTCCATTTGCCGGATTTAAAATATTATGCGATCCAAGCATTAACATTTGAGCCTCAAGTATAGCCGCATTTCCCAAAGGTAAATGAACAGCCATTTGGTCACCGTCAAAGTCAGCGTTAAACGCAGTACAAGCCAACGGGTGTAACTGAATAGCTTTACCTTCGATTAATTTAGGCTGAAAAGCCTGAATACCCAATCTGTGCAAAGTAGGTGCACGGTTAAGCAACACTGGATGACCTCTTAATACATTTTCAAGAATATCCCAAACAACAGGGTCTTTTCGGTCAACAATTTTTTTAGCCGATTTTACTGTTTTAACTATTCCACGCTCAATGAGCTTACGAATAATAAACGGCTTATAAAGTTCTGCTGCCATATTTTTCGGAATACCACATTCGTGCATTTTCAATTCCGGTCCTACAACAATAACAGAACGTGCACTATAATCAACACGCTTACCAAGTAAGTTCTGACGGAAACGTCCTTGCTTACCTTTTAAGCTGTCACTCAATGATTTTAAAGCTCTGTTACTTTCTGTTTTAACGGCATTTGCTTTTCTTGAATTATCAAAAAGAGAATCAACAGCCTCTTGTAACATACGTTTTTCATTACGTAAAATTACTTCAGGAGCTTTAATCTCAATAAGTCTTTTCAAACGGTTATTACGAATAATAACACGACGATATAAATCGTTAAGGTCTGAAGTAGCAAATCTTCCTCCGTCAAGTGGAACCAAAGGTCTCAACTCAGGTGGAATAACAGGCACTACTTTTACAACCATCCATTCGGGTTTATTTCTTCCTTTTGAAGCTCTGAATGATTCCACAACTTGTAATCTTTTCAAGGCTTCATTTTTTCTTTGCTGCGAGGTTTCTGTACTTGCTTTATGACGCAAATCGTACGATAACTCATCAAGATTTAACTGTTCAAGTAATCCGTATAAAGCTTCAGCACCCATTTTAGCAATAAACTTATTGGGATCGCTATCATCTAAATACTGATTATCTTTAGGCAGTTTTTCCAAGAAATCAAGATATTCTTCTTCGGTCAAAAAATCTAAGTATTTTACTCCTTCTTCTGCAAGAATACCCGGCTTAATAACAACATAACGTTCATAATAAATTATGCTGTCAAGTTTTTTGGTGGGTAAACCAAGCAAGTAACCAATTTTATTTGGTAATGATTTAAAATACCAAATATGAGCAACAGGAACAACAAGTTGAATGTGCCCCATTCTTTCACGACGCACTTTTTTTTCTGTTACTTCAACTCCACAACGGTCACAAACAATACCCTTATATCTAATTCTCTTGTATTTGCCGCAATGACACTCATAATCTTTTACAGGCCCGAATATTCTCTCACAAAACAAACCATCTCTTTCAGGCTTGTAAGTTCGATAATTTATTGTTTCGGGTTTTAATACTTCACCACTTGATCTCTCAAGTATCTCTTCAGGTGATGCTAATCCAATTGATATTTTGGAAAAATCACTCTTTACTTTATTTTCCTTTCTAAAGGCCATAAATAGAAAGATTTAATAGATTATGGAATGAGAACGGATTAAAAAAATCCGCTCTCTAATAATTATTCTAAATTAACACTTAAACCGAGACCACGCAACTCGTGCAATAGTACGTTAAGTGATTCAGGTATACCGGGATTAGGCATTGCTTCTCCTTTAACAATAGCTTCGTAAGCTTTTGCTCTACCAATAACATCGTCAGACTTTATGGTAAGTATTTCTTGTAAAATATTTGCTGCACCAAATGCTTCCAGTGCCCAAACTTCCATCTCACCAAAACGCTGACCTCCAAACTGAGCTTTACCTCCAAGAGGTTGCTGTGTGATTAATGAATAAGGTCCGATAGAACGTGCGTGCATCTTATCATCAACCATATGTCCCAGTTTTATCATATAAATGATTCCTACTGTTGCAGGCTGGTGGAATTTTTCTCCTGTTTCTCCGTCAAAAAGATAAGTACGACCAAAATCAGGAATACCGGCTTTTCTGGTATATTCTGTTATTTGATCGAGACTTGCTCCATCGAAAATTGGTGTAGCAAAGTTTAATCCTAACTCTTTTCCTGCCCAACCAAGCACAGTTTCATATATCTGACCAAGGTTCATACGAGAAGGTACACCAAGTGGATTCAATACAATATCAACAGGTGTTCCATCTTCTAAGAACGGCATATCTTCTTCACGAACAACTTTGGCTACAATACCTTTGTTACCATGACGACCTGCCATTTTATCTCCTACCTTAATCTTACGTTTTTGAGCTATATAAACTTTTGCCAATTGAATAATACCATTAGGCAATTCATCTCCAACAGTTAAATTAAACTTCTTACGTTTAATTTCTCCTTCAATTTCTCTATGTTTAATCAAATAATTATGTAACATAGATGCAATAGTTTCATTCTTTTGTTTGTCGGTAGTCCACTTATGCGGATTAACATTTAAGAAATCAACTTCTTGAAGACTCTTTTGTGTAAATTTAGTTCCTTTGGATATTATATCTGCTCCATAGTAATCTTTTACACCTTGAGATACTTTTCCGTTAACAAGAACAAATAACTTATCAATAAGCTTATTTGTAAGTTCTACATATTTTCGTTCTTGTTCTTCATCTAATTTTTGAATAAGCGGTTTTTCCGCTGCTTTTATCTTTTTATCTTTAACTGTTCGTGAAAACAATTTTTTATCGATTACTACTCCAAATAAAGAAGGAGAAGCTTTAAGCGAAGCATCTTTCACATCACCCGCTTTATCACCAAAAATTGCACGTAACAGTTTTTCTTCAGGAGAAGGATCAGATTCTCCTTTTGGAGTAATTTTTCCGATAAGAATATCACCATGTTTTACATGAGCACCTATTCTTATTAACCCATTCTCATCAAGATTTTTTGTTGCATCCTCGCTCACATTGGGAATATCAGCTGTTAATTCTTCCATACCACGTTTGGTATCACGAACTTCAAGCATATATTCATCAATATGAATAGATGTAAATATATCTTCACGAACAACTTTTTCAGAAATTACAATAGCATCCTCAAAATTGTATCCCTTCCAAGGCATAAATGCAACTTTAAGATTTCGTCCGAGTGCTAACTCTCCTCCTTGAGTTCCATAGCCTTCAGTCAAAACGGTTCCTTTTGATACTCTATCTCCTTTTGATACTATCGGTCTCTGATTTATTGATGTATTTTGATTTGTTTTTAAGAATTTAGATAAATGATATCTTACTATATCATCATTAAAACTTATAAACTTTTCTTCTTCTGTTCTTTCGTATCTGATAACAATTTCTTCTGCATCTACATACTCAACAACACCTTCACCTTCAGCTCTGATTAAGTTTCTGGAATCTTCAGCTACTTTTTTCTCTATTCCTGTTCCAACAATAGGAGCTTCAGGTTTTAACAAGGGTACTGCTTGACGCATCATGTTTGAACCCATCAATGCACGGTTTGCATCGTCGTGTTCTAAGAAAGGAATTAATGATGCTGCAATAGATGCAATCTGGTTAGGAGCAACATCCATCAGTTGAATTTTTTCAGGTTCAACTACCGGATAATCTGCCTCTAAACGAGATTTTACTCTTGTATTAACAAATTTTCCATCCTCATGTAAAGGAGCATTTGCCTGAGCAATAATTTTTTTCTCCTCTTCTTCGGCACTTAAATATATTACACTATTATTATCAAGGTCAACTTGTCCATCTGAAACTTGACGATAAGGAGTTTCAATAAATCCCAAATCGTTAATTTTTGCAAACACACAAAGTGAAGAAATAAGACCAATATTAGGTCCTTCAGGTGTTTCAATCGGACAAAGTCTTCCGTAGTGAGTATAGTGAACATCACGAACCTCAAAACCGGCTCTTTCACGAGATAAACCACCCGGTCCTAAAGCCGACATACGACGTTTGTGTGTCATCTCAGCCAATGGATTGGTTTGATCCATAAACTGAGATAATGCATTTGTTCCGAAGAACGAATTAATTACACTTGATAGAGTTTTAGAATTAATCAAATCTATTGGAGTAAACACTTCATTATCACGAACATTCATTCTTTCGCGAATTGTTCGAGCCATTCTGGCTAACCCGACTCCAAACTGATTTTGCAATTGCTCACCAACAGTACGAACACGTCTGTTACTTAAGTGATCAATATCATCAACATCAATTTTGCTATTAATTAATTCTATAAGATATTTTATAATTTCAATAATATCTTCTTTAGTTAAAACCTTAATATCTACATCAGTATTAAGACCTAACTTTTTATTTATTCTATATCTACCAACCTCTCCTAAATCGTATCGTTTATCTGAAAAGAACAACTTTTCGATTACATCACGAGCGGTTGATTCATCCGGCGGCTCAGAGTTTCTAAGCTGACGATAAATATGATAAACGGCTTCTTTCTCTGAATTACAAGGATCTTTTTGTAATGTATTATAAATAATACCGAAATCCGCTACATTCGAAGCTTCTTTGTGAAGAAGAATGGTTTTTGAACCGGAATCAACAATTGCATCAATATGCTCACTTTCAAGAACTGTTTCACGATCGATAATTATTTCATTACGTTCGATAGAAACAACTTCTCCGGTATCTTCATCAACAAAATCCTCAATCCAAGACTTAAGGACACGTGCAGCTAGTTTACGGCCGACAACTTTCTTTAACCCTGATTTTGAAACTTTAATCTCATCAGCAAGATTAAATATTTCAAGAATATCTTTATCACTTTCGTAACCAATTGCACGCAACAAAGTAGTAACGGGCAATTTCTTCTTACGATCGATATAAGCATACATGACACTATTAATGTCAGTAGCAAATTCAATCCACGAACCTTTATAAGGAATTACTCTTGCGGAGTATAATTTGGTACCATTGGCATGGATACTTTGTCCGAAGAATACTCCGGGAGAACGATGCAACTGAGAAACGATTACTCTCTCGGCACCATTAATAACAAAGGTTCCTTTAGGAGTCATATAAGGGACTGTTCCCAAATATACATCCTGCACAACAGTATCAAAATCCTCATGTTCGGGATCGGTACAGTATAACTTAAGTTTAGCCTTTAAAGGAATACTGTAAGTTAATCCTCGTTCTATACACTCGTCGATTGTATATCTAGGTGGATCAATAGAATAATCGAGGAATTCAAGTACAAAATTGTTACGAGTATCCGTAATAGGAAAATTCTCGTTAAATACTTGAAATAAACCTTCTCTTTTTCTTTGTTCCGGTGTTGTGTTAATTTGAAAAAAATCAGTAAAGGATTTTAGCTGTATTTCTAAAAAATCAGGGTATTGCAACTGATTTTTGATAGTAGCAAAAGTAATCCTTTCTTGATAAGTATTTGAAGCCATAATTACAAAAAGATAAATTGAACTTAAAAATAACAACAAAAAGGCTTAGTCCTGATATTACCAGGACTAAACCTTGTAAGTCTTATATTATTGGAGTATTTTATTTAAGTTCAACTTCTGCTCCAACCTCTTCTAGTTTAGTTTTTAAAGCATCAGCTTCATCTTTAGTTACTCCTGTTTTAACTTCTTTTGGTGCACTGTCAACTACTTCTTTAGCTTCTTTTAGTCCAAGACCGGTAAGTTCTTTAACTAATTTAACAACTTGTAATTTTTGTCCACCGGCTGCTTTAAGAATCACATCAAATTCAGTTTTTTCTTCAGCAGCAGCTTCTCCACCGGCAGCAGGACCTGCTACAGCCACAGCAGCAGCTGCAGGCTCAATTCCGTACTCTTCCTTTAGGATTTCAGCTAACTCATTAACTTCTTTTACAGTTAAGTTAACCAACTCTTCTGCAAATTTCTTTAAATCTGCCATTTTCCTCTATTTTTAAATTAATTGTTTACTAATTTTATTTTTACTCTCTTTCTGACAATGTTTTTAAAACACCTGTCAATGTTTGTCCGCTTGATTGTAAAGCAGAGATAACATTTTTGGCAGGTGATTGAAGCAAGCTGATTACATCAGCAATAAGTTCATCTTTCGATTTAATACTTGATAAATAATCAAGTTGATCATCTCCAAGATAAACTGTTTCTTCAACGTATGCCGCTTTGACGATAGGCTTATCAGTCTTCTTCCTGAATTCTTTAATTAGCTTACCGGGAACATTACCTGTTTCGGTAAACATAATGGAAGTAGCGCCTTTCAAAACATCAAACATTTCTGAATAGTCTGCTTCAGATTGCTCCATAGCTTTTCTGAGCAGTGTATTCTTAATAACAACCAACTCAATGTCCTTTTCGAAACATTTTCTTCTAAGATTACTTGTATCTTCAGCATTTAAGCCTGAGATGTCAGTTAAATAGAAGTGTGTTGCGTCTTTTAACTTTTGAGACAGTTGCTCAATAATAGCAGCCTTATCTTCGCGCTTCATAATAAAAAATTTTACTCATCAATTGATTTAACATCCACCGGTATTCCGGGGCTCATAGTACTTGAAATGTAAATACTTTTTACATAAGTACCTTTTGCTGCAGTAGGTTTCAATTTTATAATTGTGTCTATCATTTCTTTCGCGTTTTCCATTATCTTTTGAGCATCAAAAGACACTTTCCCAACTGCGGCATGAATGATACCAAACTTATCTACTTTAAAGTCAATTTTACCTTGCTTAACCTCTTTTACAGCAGTACCTATATCCATAGTAACTGTACCGCTTTTAGGGTTAGGCATTAAACCACGGGGTCCAAGAACACGACCTAAAGCACCGACTTTTGCCATAACAGGAGGCATTGTAATGATAACATCTATATCAGTCCAACCGCCTTTTATCTTCTCGATATACTCTTCGAGACCGACATAGTCAGCACCTGCAGCTTTAGCTTCCTCTTCCTTTTCAGGAGTACATAACACTAAAACACGCGTTTCTTTTCCTGTTCCATGAGGTAATGAAACAACTCCACGTACCATTTGATTTGCTTTTCTTGGATCGACACCCAAACGGACATCTAAATCAACAGAAGCATCAAACTTAGTGGTAGTTACCTCTTTAACCAACTTTGCAGCTTCAGATAAACTATACAGTTTTCCTGCTTCAATTTTATCTGCAACTTTTTTTCTGTTTTTAGTTAGTTTTGCCATTTTAAATTCGAGGTATTTAATTAATTATCGCCGGGAAAATCCCCATTCACAGTAATACCCATACTACGAGCAGTTCCTGCAACCATTCTCATAGCTGATTCTACGGTAAATGCATTTAAATCAGGCATTTTCTCTTCAGCTATTTCTTTCACTTGGTCCCAAGTTAAAGAAGCAACTTTAACTCTGTTAGGTTCTGCCGAACCGCTTTTTATTTTTGCTGCTTCTAAAATCTGTACTGCTACAGGTGGTTTTTTTACGATAAAATCAAATGATTTATCGGAATATACTGTGATAATAACAGGCAGGACTTTGCCGGCACTGTTTTGGGTTCTTGCGTTAAATTGTTTGCAGAACTCCATAATGTTCACACCCTTAGCACCAAGGGCCGGACCAACAGGTGGAGAAGGATTGGCAGCCCCTCCTTTTATCTGCAACTTGATTAATCCATCAACTGTTTTTGCCATAATAAATAATTTATTCTTTTACAACCTGCATAAAACTTAGCTCTACGGGAGTTTTGCGCCCAAAGATTTTCACTGAAACTTTCAGTTTTTTCTTTTCCTCGTTTACTTCTTCGATTATCCCGCTAAAACTATTAAAAGGTCCATCAATAACTTTGACAGTTTCTCCCACAATGTAAGGTACGTTAATT
Organism: uncultured Bacteroidales bacterium; assembly: GCA_964424425.1. GTDB lineage: Bacteria > Bacteroidota > Bacteroidia > Bacteroidales > SZUA-534 > GH45. The sequence continues at coordinate 11,994 of CAYRJP010000009.1, forward strand.
TCTTCGTCGCTCTCGGCGAGTTCATCAACTTTACCTAAAATGCGATTTACTTCTGACATCCTCAATGGAGTAGCTTCTCCTCCTGTACCTAGGAAGCCTAATACATTCGGAATATTACGGATAATATGTGGTATTTCACCTACCAAAGCAGCTTCGATAAGGACATAACCAGGAAAAAAACTACGCTCTTTGCTTATTTTTTTTCCATTTCGTATTTGATAAATCTTCTCAGTAGGAATTAAGACCTGGGAGACATATTCCTGAAGATTTAAATGCGAAATTTCACTTTCGATTTGTTCCTTAACCTTTTTTTCTTTACCACTTACGGCACGTACAACATACCACTTTTTTTCCTGTTTCTCCATCTCTATTAAGGAATATTAATAAAACATACTGTAAACGAGTTCCATTACTTTCGTAAAGGATACATCCATAACATAGATGATGAGGGCTATAATAAAGGAAGCAACCATTACAACAACCATACTGTTTTGCAACTCTGACCATGTAGGCCAAGATACCTTATGTACTAATTCGTTATATACTTCTTTAAAGTATTCTCTTATTTTACGCATCGTATAATAAAATTAGCACGGGAGGAGCGACTCGAACGCCCGACACCTGGTTTTGGAGACCAGTGCTCTACCAACTGAGCTACACCCGTAAAAAAGAATCCACATTGGTGGATTCTTTTTTTTTTATTATTAAATAAATTTATTCAACAATTTCGGTGATTTGTCCTGCACCTACTGTTCTACCACCTTCGCGGATAGCAAAACGCAAACCTACGTTACAAGCAACAGGAGTAATAAGTGATACTGTAATAGTTACGTTATCACCGGGCATTACCATTTCTGTTCCTTCAGGTAACTTAATTTCACCTGTTACGTCAAGAGTTCTTAAGTAGAACTGAGGACGATAGTTATCGTGGAATGGAGTGTGACGTCCACCTTCTTCTTTCTTCAATACATAAATTTCAGCTTTGAATTTAGTATGAGGAGTGATTGTTCCGGGATGGCTAATTACCATACCACGCTTAATTTTATCTTTATCAACACCACGAAGTAACAAACCTACGTTGTCACCTGCTTCACCACGATCAAGAATTTTACGGAACATTTCAACACCGGTTACTACTGATTTCATACCTTCTGCACCCAAACCTATGATTTGAACTTCTTCACCGGTTTTAATAACACCTGTTTCGATACGACCTGTAGCAACAGTTCCACGTCCTGTAATAGAAAATACGTCTTCAACAGGCATCAAGAATGGCTTATCAACATCTCTTTCAGGAAGTGGAATCCACTCATCAACAGCTGTCATTAATTCCATAATTTTCTCTACCCATTTTTCTTCTCCGTTTAATCCACCTAAAGCAGATCCTTTGATAACAGGAGCATTTTCACCGTCAAATTCATAGAAGTCTAATAATTCACGAACTTCCATTTCAACTAATTCCAATAACTCTTCGTCGTCAACCATATCTACTTTGTTCAAGAAAACAACCACTTTAGGTACGTTTACCTGACGAGCAAGAAGGATGTGTTCACGAGTTTGAGGCATAGGACCATCAGTTGCAGCAACTACAAGAATTGCACCGTCCATCTGAGCAGCACCTGTTACCATGTTTTTTACATAGTCAGCGTGACCCGGACAGTCAACGTGTGCGTAGTGACGGTTTGCTGTTTCATACTCTACGTGTGCAGTATTAATTGTAATACCACGTTCTTTTTCTTCAGGAGCGTTATCGATTGAATCGAAATCACGAACTTCTGAAAGACCTTTTTCTGCTAATACTTTTGTAATTGCAGCGGTCAAAGTTGTTTTACCATGGTCCACGTGACCAATGGTTCCAATATTAACGTGAGGTTTTGTCCTCTGAAACGTTTCTTTAGCCATAATACTATTATTACTAATTCGACACTAAATGTTATTCCCAGTCTTAGAGCCAAAGACGGGAATTGAACCCGTGACCTCTTCCTTACCAAGGAAGCGCTCTACCCCTGAGCTACTTCGGCAATATTGAGCGGGAGACGGGATTCAAACCCGCGGCCCTTAGCTTGGAAGGCTAATGCTCTATCAACTGAGCTACTCCCGCTTATATTACATTACCAATAATACTCAGAACTTTAATATAAACTGTAACACTTTACAATTTAGTGGGGAGAGCAGGATTCGAACCTACGAAGTCGAAAGACAGCAGAGTTACAGTCTGCCCCAGTTGGCCACTTTGGTATCTCCCCAAAATTCTTACAAAGATAATAAAAAAAACGAGCCGATGGAGGGATTCGAACCCACGACCTGCTGATTACAAATCAGCTGCTCTGACCAACTGAGCTACATCGGCATTTAAGAACGCAAATTTTACCTTGTTAAAACGGTTGGCAAATGTAGAAATTATTTTTTAAAAAACACAAAAAATAATTTACTTTTTTTATGTTTTTTAAATTAAGTTGTTTTTTAAATTTTCACCAGCCTCTTTTATTATAGATGAAAGCTATTATATATATTAATATCAGGATATTATATTTAGTTATTTTTTATTAAGAAAGTAGTTTTTTCAAAAAAAATAAATGTCATTTTTTTTTGATTTTTTCATAAAAATGAATTGTGTATAAAGATAAATTAACTAAATGTATGAATTTATTTTTTATCAAGCCTAAATAAAGTTGTCTAAACATAAAAACTTATAAAAATATAAATCACGATATGAGTGTGTCTATATTTATTATATAATAAAAAAATAAACAACTCATATCGTGACTATTAAAATAGATATTTAATTATCTACCGTTTATTTATTTTTTACGTTGTTTCTCTTTTACTTTTACCAATTGTTTTTTTAGAGCTTCAGTAGCCGAATCTACCGCTTCTTCAAATGTTTTTGATTGTCTTTTGGCAAATAAATCATTACCTGAGATAAATATTTTTATATCGACAACCTTATTGTCGGACGCTTCGGATTTATCCAATCTTAAAATAACCTCAGCTCCTATAATATTATTATAATACTGTTCAAGTTTGTTAATTTTATTTTCTATAAAATTTAACAACTTAGCATCTGCGTCAAACTTCACCGATTGAATTTTAATATCCATAGTTACCTCCTTTTTTAAGCTCGCGGATGAGCTTGGTTATATACTTGTTTTAACTTTTTAAATGTTGTGTGTGTGTATATTTGTGTTGCCGATAAGCTGGCATGTCCTAATAATTCTTTTATTGCATTAATATCTGCACCATTATTTAACATGTGTGTTGCAAATGTGTGTCTAAGTGTATGAGGACTTCTTTTATCCAATGATGTTATGCTGTTCAAATATTTATTAACTACTCTATAAACTAATTTATGGTAAACAGGGTTTCCATCTTTTTTTATAAATACGTAATTATTATCATTTGCTATTTTATTTCGTTCTGTTAAATATTTTGTTATTTCTGTTTTTAATTCTATTCCAAACGGAATAATTCTTTCTTTATTGCGTTTTCCAAGAACCTTTATTTGATTGGCATAAAAATTTACATTTGGAACTGTTAAATATACCAATTCACTCAACCGGATACCTGTGCTGTAAAAAAGCATCATTATTAAGCGGTCACGGGTTCCTTCAAATGTTTCGGGAAAATTAAAGTTATCAAACAACAGATTCATTGATGATTCTTTTACAAATCCGGGTAGTTTTTTCCCCATTTTAGGTACTACTACTTTATCGGTTGGTATTTCATCAATTACACCTGATTTGTAAAGAAATTTATAAAATGTTTTTAAAGTTGTTATTTTTCGGTTTACCGAACGCGAAGTGTTGTTATTGTCTAATAAAAAAATAATCCACTTACGAATGACCATATGATCACTTGTAACCGGATTATCATTTAATTTATGCTCATCACAAAACAAAGTAAATTGTTCCAAATCACTTTTATATGCTCGAACTGTATGATTTGAGTATCTTTTTTCGTTGGTCAGATACTTAATAAACGAATTAATATACATAGGCTATCTATTGCCGGTATATCAATATTCAAACAAATTTTTAAATTGCTTTGTCTTCGTTTTGCAATTGCTGAATATAAACAGCCTTAATTTTTTGCTCTCTTCTTGCTACCGACGGCTTTTTGTATGCTTGTCGTGAGCGAAGCTCTTTGATTACACCTGTTTTTTCAAACTTTCTCTTGAACTTTTTCAAAGATCTGTCTATATTCTCGCCTTCTTTTACTGGTATTACAATCATATTGCTTTAAATTATTTTAACATCCGAATAAATGAGGCTGCAAATTTAGAATATTGATATACATTAACAAAATTTTATTGCATTATTTTTTACTTTTGTTTATAAAGTTATAATTTTTTTCAATAAAATAAAACTATATGAGGCATTAAATAATATGTATTTTTACTAAATTTTAATGTTTTTATTCTGTTACTATATAATGTCTTATTTTATTATATGTAGCTAAATCTACAAGGTTATTTGTTTTTAATTGGGATACATTTGTAAAATTTCCTGATATTTCTCTGAATTTAATTATTCTTTTTGTGTCGGCATATGATAAATACGGATGTTTTGCTATTGTTTTAAAGTCTGCTTTATTAATATTTATCTTTTTTATGTCTGTGGTATCTACAAATATATTGTCTTTAACTTTTTCGTATGTTTCTTTTTTTATTCCATAAACTTCAAGCAGTTGTGTTTTATCAAAAAAACCTCCAAGAAAATCTCTGTAATTAACTATTCGTTTTGAAAACACTTCTCCTATTCCCGAAAGTTTCATTAACTCTGTTGTGTCGGCAGTATTTATTTCTATCGATAATTTTACAGGTTTAACTGTCTCTCTTTTTTTATTTTCAATATTTAATGTTTTTGTTTTATCTTTTTTAATGGTAATGTAAGTTTCTACTTCTGAATAAAGTTCATCTGTAATACCATATATTTTTTTTAAATCACTCTTTTTTTTAAAAATTCCTCCATTTTTTCGATAATTTATTAAAATTAGAGATTGTTTCTCAGTAAATCCCATTTTTTTCAACTCCAATTTACTTACTGTGTTAGGATCAAAACAAAAATATTCCACCTTTTTTGTCCGAGCTCCGATTTTATTAACTACACTATGTGACGATTCTGATTGCTTACCTACTATTTTTTCAACTTTTTGTGCAAACTCTGAATAATCATTAGTTTGTTTTTGCCGGGTTATTTGTTTTTTTATAAAAAAAGGAATAAAAAATATTATGATAATAAGAATAATTAATACTATTATTCCTCTATTTTCTTGTTTTGAATAATTAAAATATTCATTTAAGAAATTTTTTATCATAATATTAGAATGTATTTACAAAATATCTCTTTAATTCAGACTTTAAAAATTAATTATTCCTAAACCATATAAAAACACAAAAGTTATTGCAACCGGAGCTATATATTTTATTAAAAATATTAATATATGCATAACTTTTACTTTAATTTGTCCTTGATTGGTAATTTGTTCTATCATTACTTTTTTACCGAGATACCAACCTAAAAATAATACTATCAATAATGCTCCAAAGGGTAAAAAAAGATTTGCCGTTACCCAATCGAATATCCCGAAAATTGTTTGATTAAATATTTTAACATTACTTAAACTACCAAAAGACAGAGTGCAAAATACTCCTATTGCAGATATAGCCACTGTTCCAATAAGAGTTGCTTTTTTTCTTGTCATTTTCAATTCTTCGGAAAAATATGCAACAACAACTTCCAATAATGAGATAGTGGATGTAAGTGCCGCTATTGCTAAAAGAATGAAAAAAATTACCGAGAAAAAATATCCTCCCACCATTTGTTCAAATATGTTGGGTAAAACTATAAATACAAGACCAAAACCTTCGGTAGGGTCGATGTTAAATGCAAAAACGGCAGGAAATATCATAACTCCGGCTAACACAGCAATAACAGTATCGGCAATTGCCACTTGAAAAGCTGTTACCGTTAAGTTATTTTCTTTTTGGATATAACTACCGTATGTTATTAAAGCTCCCATTCCTATACTTAAAGAAAAAGCAGCTTGCCCGAGTGCTTCTAATACTACTTTCCATGTTATTTTAGAGAAATCGGGATGAAACAAAAACGCCAGCCCTTTACTTGCTCCCGGTAGTGTTACCGAACGAATACCCATTATTATTATAAGTACAGCCAAAAGTGGCATAAGTAATTTTGTATATTTTTCTATTCCTTTTTTTACTCCCATTAAAACTATTCCGGCAGTAAGAGCCATAAACACCAATTGCCATAAAACAGGTCTTATTGTTCCCGAACGAAATACTTCAAATGACTCTTTTAATTTGTCGGCATTATTACCTTGAAACGAATTTGTAAGAGCTTTAAAAATATATTCTAATGTCCAACCTGCAATGGTACTGTAAAATGCCAATATTAAAAATGCAGCTATTATTCCCAATACTCCGACAATATGCCAATATTTTCCGGGTGCAAGTTTTTTAAAAGCTCCAAAAGCATTAAGTTGTGCTTTTCGTCCGATAATAAATTCCGACAACATTACGGGTAATCCTATTCCAAATATAAAAGCAAGATATACTAATAAAAAAGCACCTCCGCCGTTTTCACCCAAAACATAAGGGAAACGCCAAATATTACCAAGTCCTACGGCTGAGCCGGCAGCAGCAGCTATTACTCCAAATTTGCTACTGAAATTATCTCTTTGTGTTTGCATAATATCTGTTAAATGAAAATAAATTTATAAAAAAAATAATTAAAACGGATAACCAATGGCAAAATGCCAAATAATATCATCGCTAAAGCTGAATTTATCATAAAATAACACCCAAGTATCAGTTCCTGAAATAGCAGGATCTCTGACTTTTATACCCCAATCGACTCTGAATATGGCAAATTCCAAATCGTATCTGATACCAAATCCTGTTCCTACTGCAAGTTGTTTGTAAAATTTATTAAATTCAAAAACAGCTCCGGGGCGTTCATCTTCTTTACTTATCGACCATATATTACCCACATCTAAAAAGAATGCTCCTTTCCAACTTTGATTAAAACTGTATCTGTATTCAATATTAAATTCCAATTTAATATCGGCTGTTTGATTCGGATACGACTCTAATGTGTCTTTATAAGTTCCCGGTCCCAAATCTTTCGGATGCCATGCTCTTATTCCTTGTGCCCCGCCCGAATAATATTGCTTAACAAAAGGTATTGCCGAAGCATTGCCGTAAGGAACAGCTACTCCGAGAAAAGCTCTTGAAACTACCGAACTTGTTTTATCTAAATAATAATAATAACGATAATCAATATCGGTGAGAGCATATTGAGCATATTGCAGTTTAAATATTTTATAATATCCGCCTTCAACAGTATCTTCTTTGTTTACTATTTTATTATAAAGATTTAATAAGTTTCCTGCTATTCCTACATTCCATCTGTAATAACTATAACTTTTATACGATTTATTTCTATTGTTTTTGCTCATCAAACTGAAGTTTGCTCCTGCAATCAAATAGTCTTTATAACTGTTTTCAAGATATGTTCCTCTTATTGAATCCATAAATTGTTGTGTTCCGTCAACATATACCGAAGCTATATCAATAGGGCTTACTATGTATCTGATTCTGCGTTTATCGGAAAATAAATATCCCATGCTGGCATTATAAATAGTTCGCTTGTAATCAGGACGTTGTTGATAGTTATAAGAAATTGCCAAATTAGTTTTAGGATTAAATTTTTTATAAAACTTATCCATTTTAAAAGGCAAAAGAAACGATGGAGTTTCTAAACCTGTTTCTATACCATATTCGTAAATATTAAATGCATCTGATGTTTCTGTTGCTGTTTGTCGTTGTAATGATCCTGATACTTTAATATTAAAAATTTCGGCTCCTTTAAAAAGGTTTTTATGTTTATAATTTACAAAACCTCCTACTCCGAAATTTCCTTGTGTATTTGTTGTTTCAAAGTTTACCGAATAGTTCTGATAAACAGAAGGTGTCAATTGAACAACACAATCCATTATTGTATCACAATTGGTTTTTGTATAAAAATTAATATTATTTGACCTGAATAACCTTAAAGAATTAATATAACGAGCCATACTGTTTACCTCATCATAATTATACAACGAACCTTGTTTTATGGTGTTTGCTTTAAGTATTGTTTTAGGTTTTATATTTTGTTTGCCTGAATAAATAAATGCATATCCCTTATAATATGTAGTATCAAAAGTTTTTAAATAATTTTGTCTCTCTTTTAATGCTCGTTGTGGATTAAAATTCGGAATAAAATAAACTTTATCAATTAAATATCTTTTATGATGTTCTTCTTTCGGATTATTTAAAGAATCTTTAATTATATTTTTATTTATTATTACAACAATATCGGCTTTTTTATTTACTGTATCAATTCTATATCTAATGAAACTTTTTGTAAATTTAAAATACCCGCTGTCTTTCAATTCAACTACTATTCTGTTTCGCTCTTGTTCAAGAGCCGACAAAGTCATTCTTTTGCCTCTCTTTAAAAACGTTTTTATGGTATCTCTTAATATTAATGGTTTTATTAACGAATCATTTATTTCATAATTTACACTATTTATTATTATAGGCTTCCCTGTTTTAACAATATAATTAACCCAAACTCTTTTGTTATAATATACATTGTTACAATAAATTTTTGCATTATAAAATGCCTCATTTTTCAAAAATTTCTCAAATTGCTCTATAGTCTTTTCTGTAAGCAATGAATCGTAAATTGACGGTTCCTCTCCTATTACTCTGCCTATCCACTTTTTCCACTTTCGCTCTTTACCAAGTTGTGAAAAATTATACGCTGCCAAATTAAAATTAAATAATAACAAGAAACGCTTATTGGGCTGTTGCCGATAATAAGATTCCAACTCTTTTTTATCTATTGTTTTGTTATCCAACGATATGTTGTTTCGTCGCAAGAGATACTCTCCGTCTTCAACAAATCGTGTAGGTTTACAACTGTATGAAAGTAAAACAACAGCTAAAAAGAATATATATAAACTTCTTTTTTTTAAGACTTTCAAATCTCAATATATTTTCCGGTAAACAATAATAATACAAAATTTAATTACAAATATAAATATCGGATTGATACTTTATAACAAAAATGTTTTTGAAATACCCAAAATTCACAAAAAGAATCTTTTTTACAAATTTAAGGGAATACAATAATAAAGATATTTATCTTCTTTCTGAAAAAACAGTGCTTTTAATTTATATATCTAAGCATAAAAAATTACTTTTG
>CAYRJP010000009.1:21368-27131 GCA_964424425.1 uncultured Bacteroidales bacterium
ATATCTTAAAAAAAGTTATTCACAAAATGCAAAAACATTTTATTTATGACAGTAACAATTTTATCTTTGAGCCTTTAAAAAAATAAAATTATGACTTGGTTTGAATGTAAAGTAAAATACGAAAAAATGGGTGAAGACGGTAAGCAAAGAATGGTTACCGAACCTTATTTGATTGATGCAGTATCGTTTACCGATGCCGAAAGTAGAATACACAAAGAACTTGAACCTTATATTTCGGGTGAATTTGTTGTTACAACAATAAAAATTGCAAATTTTTCGGAACTTATTCCAAACGAAAACGGCGACCGTTGGTTTAAATGTAAAGTAACATTTATCAGCCTTGATGAAGAAAAAGGGATAGAAAGACGCTCAAGCACATATATGCTTGTTCAAGCAAATAATGTGAAAGATGCTTACGATATTTTGGATAAATCACTTAGCGACTCTGTTGCCGATTTTGAAATTCCGTCTGTGCAAGAATCCCCATTATTAGATGTTTTCTCATACCACCTTGATGAAGACGAAGAGCAAACCACAGAAGATTCAAACTCATCTGAAGATAACTTTTCGGATAACACAGATGAGAAATAAATAATCTTACACTTACAAAACGGAAGATTTATTTGAGAACAAATATCTTCCGTTTTTTTTTATAATACAACCTACTTTTCTCATAAAGCAACCCTATTTTAATAAATTACATCTGTATTTTGAATTGAGTTAACCCATAAAGTTGATAGCATTATTAAATATTAATTTTCTATTTACTAATTCGGGTTAATTTTCGTAACTTGCTTTTTTGAAAAAAGTATAAAATAAAAAACCCTATAAAAAGATGAAAAAATTATACAAAGTATTGTTTTTTACGATAAGCATGATTTTTGCATTTAACATAAATGCAATATATTCTCAAACACGTAAAGAATTTATTGAGCAACAAAAAAAAGACAGAGAAAAATTTGCCGAAGACTATAAACAAGGTCTGGAAAATTTTATTAAAGAACGCGACCAAGCCATCCAAAAAATGGATGACGAATTTAAAGATTACCTGAAACAAGAGTGGAAAAATTATGAATTGTTTAAAGCCAAACAATTAAAACCACAACCAAAACCCGTTAAAGAACCTGTTTACAAAGGAACAGAAGAAAAACAAACTACTCAATTAAAAATAGAACAACCTAAAAAGGTTGAATCAACGGCTGTTGCACCCGACTTACCTGTAATGGCAAAAAGTGTTCCTGAAGATTACGCTGCAAAAACCACAATGTTTAATTTTTACGGAGCAAACTTAAACTTAAAATACGATCAAAATTTTATATCATCGTTTCCTTCGTCTATAAATGAAGATGTTATTGCTGAAAAATGGGATGAAATGAGTAAAACAAATTACAGCGATGTTATTAAACAATTGCTTGAGTTTAAATCAATGATGAACCTTAACGATTGGGGATACTATTTACTTATAAAAAATGCATCGAAACATTTTTCATCGAATCAAAATTCTCAAATATTTTTAGAATGGTTTTTACTTACAAAGTCAAACTACAAAGCACGATTAGCTTTTAAAGGATCAAAACTTTACCTTTTATTGCCTTCATCGAATAATATTTACGGAATGCCGTTTTTTACTTTCGACAACCAACGTTATTATTTAATAAACGGCACCGAAAGTGATATTTATACTTATGACCGTGACTTTCCAGAAGCAAGAGTTATAATGGATTTAAACCTTTACAAACCTATAACTACCAAGGACCAATTAAAAAAAAGAACAGTAAAATTTAATTACGACGGACAAGAATATTCATTTGATGTAAAATACAATCAAAATGCCATTAACTTTTACAACGATTTTCCGCTTGCTGATATTGAAGTGTATTTTGATGCAACAATTACTCTGCAAACAAAAGAATCGTTAACAGATGCTTTACTGCCTTTAATAAAAGATAAATCGGAAGACGAAGCTGTATCAATACTTTTACGATTTGTTCAAACAGCATTTAAATATGAGACTGATCAACAACAATTCGGACACGAAAAATTCTTTTTTCCTGATGAACTGTTTTATTATCCCGCATCAGACTGCGAAGACAGAGCTGTATTATTTTCATATTTGGTAAGAGAAATGCTTCATCTTGATATTGTAGGATTAAATTATCCCGGACATATGGCTACGGCTATAAAATTTCATGAAAAAGATATTGCCGGTGATTACATTAATTACAAAGGTGAAAAATATATTGTGTGTGATCCTACTTATTTAAATGCCCCAATAGGATTAACAATGCCGCAATATGCAGGTAAGAATGCTATTATTGTTGAACTCAAAACATCACCCAGTTCTATTAATAAAGGAAGAAAATACTGGCGTCTTGCCAACAGAAAAGGCTTATATCAAGGTGGTAACGGTAAAAATATTGTTTTTGATAATGCCGGAAATGCTTATATGTGTGGATATTTTAAAGGTGATGTTGATTTCTTAGGCTTTAAACTAAAATCAACAAACAATACAAATGATGTTTTTATTGCAAAAATATCACCTGTAAATGGTGTTGAATATGCTTTTAAAATCGGTAGTCCCGGAAATGATATTGCTTATAATATAACATTGGGTAAAGACAATAGTTTTTATTTTACCGGTTCGTTTAATAAAAATTTGACAGTTAACGGAAAAACATTAAAAGTAAAAAACAACGGTGATGTATTTATTGCAAAATGCACACGCGACGGGAAACTTAAATGGATTAACCAAGCAGGCATTGAACAAATTGACAGCATAAATAATATGTTTGTTGCTCATTTTGACCAAAACGGTAAACGATTATGGACTCGTGCTTATCAAGAATTTGAAGATTTTACCGATTACGGAATTACTGTTGACGAAACAGGAAAAGCATTTGTTACCGCTTCGTTAATAGCTTCGGCAGGTCTTGATATTTCTACAAAGTCGTATGAAAGTTACACAGCTTTTGACCCTATTGTTACTTTAAAACAAGAGAACGACAAATTAATAAAGATGAACTACAATCCCGGAATTGCCGGACTTTTTGCTGTTCTTAAATTATTAAACGGCAGTGGTCTTTCTTTACCGGGTAATCAAGCTCAAAAAGCTCTTGACCAATACAATCCTTCTTTTAAAAAGAGATCGCCTGCCATATATGAAAATATAGGTAAAATTGAATTTATAAAAAATTCGCAAGGAATTGTTACCATTAGAACAAATAACGGTCAAGATGTTAGTTTTGATGCTGTTAAAGTAAAAAATAATTCAAAAATTAAAGTTAGCATGTATAACAGCGGTAATGCTCAAATTGATATTTTATCAGGTGTTTATGTGGGAAAAGCTATTATATGGTATGATTTAAATTATGTGAGACTATATAAAGATACAGGTGACCTGCTGTTTGATTACGACTCTGACCATACTCAAAAGAAAGTTAATATTAAAAAAGATATTCTTTATTAATAAAACCTAAACCAAATAAAAGGCTTATGCAGATTTGTGTAAGCCTTTTTATTTATCCCAAACTTTTTAAAACCGTAAGATTATTATTTCATAGCTCCTACTACATAAGTCGTATTTATAATAGTTCATTAAATTTTTAGCATCAAATACAAATTTATTGTTTTATAAGTTAGATTATGATAAAATTTATACTATTAGCTATCTGACAAACAATAGATTACGTAAATACACAACAAACTATATATAGACTATTTAATTAATAATACTGGATTGGGGTTTTCCGTTTTTATAAGTTTCAACTAAAATTGCTTGCACATAGGAATCATCATAAGTGAGTGTCCAATAATCTTTCGATATTAAAGTTTTATAACTGTCATTTCCTATATACTTATTTCTTGACAGATTAATAAGCACTCCCGAACCTGTCCATCGATAAAATTCATATTCATAATTTGAATCTTCTTCCCACTTTCGCATAGGTCGATATTCTGCTTTTACACCCAGTTTATTCGACACAACATCAACAATTTCTTTTATTCTGTAATCTTCAATTCTTTTTCGCTCAATGCTGTAGATGGTATTATATCCTATAATTTTAAATGTAATATCCTTATTTTCAATATATTCACAATCTTCAATTGTGTAATTCGGATAATTATATATTCCTCGCGTTTTTAATAGCGATTTATCAATTAAATCACCTATTGAGTAATCAACTATTACAAATTTTATCTGTTTGTGATTATTAGTTTCGGGAAAATCAATATTTGACTTAGTGCATAAAATTACCGGAAACGGAGATGTATATAATATTAATTTAGGTTTTTTATTTATATATTTCAAATCGTATTTTACAGTATCGGTAAGCCTTTCTAAATGTGTAACAAAAAAATGTTTGTCTTTATAATAACCTCTTTCCTGATATCGAGTATAGATAATAGATGTGTCGTTAATATTCAACGGAAAAGACTTCTTATTTTTATACTCTTTTGTTATTGTATCGTAATATGTATAACATATCGAAGAATCATTTTTTAAAACCAATTTATTGTTTAAATACCATTCTGTATTTTTAAATATTTTTTTATTTGAATTTGATGTTTTTACATTACATGAACCAAATAAAACTACAATAGCTATAAAAAAGGTAAAAAGTCTCATAACTGTAAATTATTTTTATGCAATATAAAAAAAAGAACTGAATTTCACATAATAACCTTAAAAATTCAAAACTTATATTGTTATAAAATAATTACTTTTATTATCGTATTATTTTAATTTTTGCTTATACCTAAATCTTTGTCTTCCACAATTGTGTTTACTTCGATTGTTGAGCATAGCTTCAAAAATATGATTTAATTTTTGTTGTTGTTCGGGTGTGCAAACACTTTTCATATTAAGATAAAAGTTATTTGTAGCCATTTTTAAATCGGCATGCATTGCTCCTATCTCTTCTGATATTGACAGTAAAACTGCAGTATCGGGATTTTCTTTTGCCAATTCTTTTAACAGTTCATGTCTTTTTATATGTAAACTATCATATTTTTTATGCACATACGGATAGTATTCTTTTCGAAACTCTCTGAAACTTGATATTTGTTCAGGCGTTAATTGCAGTTCCTGTTTCAGCAATCGTCCCATTGGAATATTAGGATTAAATACTTTACTTTTTACTGTATCCGATACTGTTGTAACAGTATTATTCGATAAATTCCAAACAGTATAAAGTGTAGAAATATTTGTTGCAAATAATACTATAATAATAACAATCAGTGTTTTTGTTTTTGTGAATATTGCCATAATTTACTCATTATCGGTTAATAAAAATGATTCTACCGGTTCTTGATAAAAATCGTTTAAAAATATTTCTTCTTCCTGAATTTTTGCTGTTTTTTGATATTGAGTATCAACAACGACATCGCTTATCAATGTTCCCATAAAAATACCAACGGCAACAAAAGCAGCATAAAATACAGGTTGCCATATTTTATTTATAAATATTGAAAAAGCACTATCAGCCTCTACTTTTCGATTTTCAATTTGTTGGAAAATCTTTGTATGAAGAAAAGGATTTGCTTTTACTGTTTTTTCTTTATCTATAATAAATAATGTTGCTTTTAGTTTCTCTACCAACAATTTACAATCGACACACTCTTGCAAATGATTCTCAATATATAACATTTCATTATCGGGTAACGATTTTTCCGTAAAAAATATCAACTTTTTATTGATACTCTTACAAACTGTTTTATCTGCTTTGCTACCTGTCATATTATTATATTTAAAATATTATTTTT
>CAYRJP010000010.1:0-5493 GCA_964424425.1 uncultured Bacteroidales bacterium
TTTATAAACGTGGGAAGAGCAAAACGAAAAAAACCTTTTATTGAACAAATAGAGATAACAGGAGTAGCAGCCGAAGGTAAAGCTATTGCAAAATACAACAATCAAGTAGTTTTTGTGCCGTATGTAGTGCCGGGTGATGTGGTTGATTTGCAAGTAATAAAAAAGCGTAAAAATTACATGGAAGCTCGTGCTGTAAAAGTTTATAAATATTCCGATATCAGACAAGAAGCCTTTTGTTCGCATTACGGAGTATGTGGAGGTTGTAAATGGCAAATTTTACCTTACAGTGAACAATTGAAACATAAACACCAACAAGTAGTTGACGCTCTTACTCGAATTGGCAAAGTAAAACTTCCTGAATTTGAACCTATACTCGGCAGTGAGCAAACAAAATATTACCGAAATAAACTTGAATACACTTTTTCGGTTCATCGCTGGTTGTCAAAAGAAGAAATGGACGGTGAACCTAAAGACATGAATGCTCTCGGCTTTCATATTCCGGGACTGTTCGATAAAATTGTAGATGTTGAACATTGTTATTTACAACCTGAACCAACCAATAAAATACGATTGGCAATTAAAGAATTTGCACTTAAAAACAGTCTTAAATTTTACAGTCAAAGAGAAAACAAAGGTTTTCTCAGAAATATTGTAATCAGAACATCATCAACAGGCGAAGTAATGGTTATTGTTATTTTCGGACAAAATAATCCTGACGATATTAATAAAATAATGACATTTCTTAAAGATGAATTTACCGACGAAATAACATCACTACAATATATTATAAACGAAAAAATGAATGATAGTTTTTCTGATTTAGATGTTTATAAATTTTCAGGCAGAGATTTTATTTATGAGCAGATGGAAAATCTTAAATTTAAAATAGGTCCGAAATCTTTTTACCAAACTAATTCGAATCAAGCATATAAACTTTATTCAATAGTCAGAGATTTTGCAAATTTAACAGGCAATGAAATGGTTTACGACCTTTATACCGGAACAGGAACCATAGCTTGTTTTATTGCCGACTTGTGTAAAAAAGTTGTAGGTATTGAATATGTTGAGGCAGCAATAAATGATGCCAAAGAAAACGCAAAAATAAATAACATAACCAATACGGAATTTTTTGCGGGAGATATGAAAAATGTGTTAAACGAAGAGTTCATAAAAACACACGATAATCCCGATGTTATAATTACCGACCCACCACGTGCGGGAATGCATTCAGCAGTAGTTGATGTTATAATAAAAAGTAATCCCGAAAAAATTGTTTATGTAAGTTGTAACCCTGCAACACAAGCTCGCGACCTTGAATTGTTTGATGATTATTATACTGTTGAAAAAGTGCAACCTGTAGATATGTTTCCACACACACATCATGTTGAAAATGTAGTATTATTAAAACACAGATAATTTTTTATAAAAAAATATAAAAAAATATTACTTTTAGAAACTTAAATTTTTAAGGGTATTTTTTAATCAAATTCCGTAAAGGAATTAATTTTCCGATAAAAAAACTTAATATTTAATTAAGTTTTTATACTTTTGAGGAAATATGTTTTCTAACATAAAACAACTTAAAACGATGGTTCATAAAAATATTGATTGCTCAAACTGTTTTGAAGCTCAAGATGCAATATTTTCTTTATTAACACCTGAGCAAAAAGAGTATGTAAAAGAGAATCATTCTTGTGCATATTATAAAAAAAATGATGTTCTGTTTAAAGACGGAACAGAACCTATAGGGTTAATGGTGCTATGTGAAGGTAAAGTAAAGGTTTTTAGAGAAGGAGTGGGACGACGAGAACAAATTGTAAGAATGGTAAAACCCTATGGATTAATGGGTTTTAGAGCCTTATTTGCCGAAGAAAATCATATTGCTACCGCTGTTGCTCTCGAAGATACTGTTGTAAGTATTGTTGACAAAAACGATTTAATGAAATTAATTCGCGAAAATAGTGATTTTGCAATAGGGTTAATTCGTTCATTGGCAACCGACTTGGGATTTTCAAACAGACGAACGGTTGCTCTTACTCAAAAACATATCAGAGGACGTTTAGCTGAGTCATTACTGTTTTTAAAAGACACATACGGCTTTGAGGATGATGCCGCTACAATTAAAATTTATCTGTCTCGTGAAGATATTGCAAACTTATCAAACATGACAACTTCAAATGCTATCAGAACACTGTCAACATTTGCAAGCGAAGATGTAATATCAATCAGCGGCAGAAAAATAAAAATATTAGACTTGAAAAAATTAGAAAGAATCAGTTCTTTAGGATAAATTCAAAAGTCACTTTCGGGTGACTTTTTATTTTTAAAACCACTGCTCTATCCTTCGATTTTATCTATCCTAAAAAAAAATGCATTTTTTAATAATATACATGCAAATAATAAATGTAATTTTCTTTTTTTAAATTATCTTTGTCGCTTGATTTAAAAATGTTTATCGACAGAAAAATGAACAAAAAAATTAATAGTGCCTTAATATCGGTTTATCATAAAGATTATCTTGACAAAATAGTAAAAGAGTTAAACAACTTGGGAGTGAAATTAATCTCTACCGGAGGAACATACGATTTTATAAATAAACTTAAGATTAAAGTTTCCAAAGTTGAAGATTTAACAACCTATCCGTCGATACTCGGAGGTAGAGTAAAAACACTTCATCCGAATGTTTTTGGCGGAATATTAGCACGTCGCGACAATGATACCGATAAACAACAACTTGCCGAATACAATATTAATGAAATAGACCTTGTGATAGTTGACTTGTATCCGTTTGAACAAACTGTTGCAAGCAATGCTCCCGAACAAGACATTATTGAAAAAATAGATATTGGCGGAATATCTCTTATCAGAGCTGCCGCAAAAAATTTTAAAGATGTTGTAATTATCAGCTCAATGAGCCAATACGACGAATTACACAAATTACTTGTTGAACAAAAAGGAGAAACAACACTTGAGCAACGCAAAAAATTTGCCCGTGAGGCTTTTAATATTTCATCGCATTACGATACTGCCATTTTTAATTATTTTGATAATAACGAAGGTTCTGCTTTTAAAGTTGATTACAATCAAAAAATGGAACTTCGCTATGGTGAGAATCCACATCAGAAAGCTGCTTTTTACGGAGACTTTAATTCATCGTTCGATATTTTAGGCGGTAAACCGATAAGTTACAATAACCTGCTTGATATTGATGCTGCCGTAAATTTAATCGACGAATTTAACGAAACAACATTTGCGATATTAAAACACAATAACGCTTGCGGTATAGCATCACGCAATAAACTTGCCGATGCATGGAAAGATGCACTTGCCGGCGACCCTGTTTCGGCTTTTGGAGGCATTTTGGTAACAAACACAAAAATAGACCTTGAAACTGCAAAAGAGATAGATAAAATATTTTACGAAGTGGTAATTGCTCCCGATTACGAAAAAGATGCTCTTGAACTGTTGCAAAAAAAAGATAAAAGAATTATACTTGTAGATAAACGTGAATCTAAACCGAAGACACTGTTTAGAACAATATTAAACGGACTGCTGGTTCAAGATGCCGACAGAGCTATTGAATTAAAAGATACAATGAAAACAGTTACTAAAGTTGCACCTTCTGATGCCGAATTGTCGGATCTAGAATTTGCTCTTAAAATTGTTAAGCATACAAAATCGAATGCTATTGTGCTTGCAAAAAACAAAATGCTTTTGGCAAGTGGTGTAGGACAAACATCAAGAGTTGATGCATTAAAACAAGCTATTGAAAAAGCAAATAATTTTAAAAACAGCATTCAAGGCGGAGTAATGGCTTCGGATGCATTTTTCCCGTTTGCCGATTCGGTAGAAATAGCACACAAAGCAGGAATAACAGCAGTTGTTGAACCCGGAGGTTCGATGAGAGATAAAGATTCGATTGAATATTGTGACAACAACAATATATCAATGGTATTTACAGGAGTAAGACATTTTAAACATTAAAAATAAAAAAGAGTATTTTACTCTTATCAATTTATAAACAGAATAAACAATGGGGTTATTTTCATTTTTAACACAAGAGATAGCAATTGACTTGGGAACAGCAAATACCATCATCATTCATAATGATAAAATTGTTGTTGACGAACCATCAATTGTAGCTATAGACAATGTAACACAAAAACTTATAGCAATAGGCGAAAAAGCTCGCCAAATGCATGGTAAAACACACGAAAACATAAAAACCATTCGTCCGTTGCGTGACGGAGTGATTGCAGATTTTGATGCTGCCGAAAAGATGATTAGAGGAATGATCAAGTTAATAAACGGAAATAAACCTCAACTTTTCAGTCCGGCACTTAAAATTGTAATCTGTATTCCTTCGGGTTCTACCGAAGTAGAAATACGTGCGGTAAGAGACTCATCGGAACATGCAGGCGGACGTGAAGTATTGATGATATACGAACCAATGGCTGCCGCAATAGGAATGGGCGTTGATGTTGAAGCTCCTGAAGGCAGTATGGTTGTTGATATAGGAGGAGGAACAACAGAAATTGCCGTTATATCGCTTGGCGGAATTGTCTCTAATCAATCAATAAGAATAGCCGGAGATGACTTTACTACTGATATTCGCGAATATATGCGTCATCAACATAATATTAAAATAGGCGAACGAACAGCCGAAGATATTAAAATAAATGTAGGTTCGGCATTACCCGATTTAGACGAACCACCGGCAGATTATGTGGTAAGAGGTCCTCATCAAATGACCGCTTTACCAATTGAAATACCGGTATCGTATCAAGAAATAGCACACTGTTTAGACCGTTCCATAAGCAAAATAGAGACTGCAATTTTAGCTACTCTCGAACATACGCCACCCGAATTGTATGCCGATATTTATCAAAAAGGTATATTTTTAACCGGAGGCGGTGCTTTGCTTCGCGGACTTGACAGACGTTTATCGGAAAAAACCAAAATACCGTTTTTTGTTGCCGACGACCCATTGCATGCAGTAGCTCGCGGAACAGGTATTGCTTTGAAAAATTCCGATAAATTTTCTTTCTTAATAAAATAAGAAAGATTTATATAAATACATTCTATCAAAATAATTAATAAAAAGCTATCGGCTGAAATGTTTATCAAGTGCTAAGCAATATCAAACTTTTGATATGATAAGTGCTGTAAATGATAATTAAAAAATACAAAATATAAGCGGATGAAAAGTTTATTGAATTTTATTATAAAATTTCACAATTTCATTTTATTTATTTTGTTAGAATGTTTTTCTCTGTTTTTGCTCATTCAATACAACGATTATCATCGAACTTCTTTTATTAATTCATCAGCAAACTTTTCGGGAAAATTATATTCATCGTTACATTCTGTTACCCAATATCTTGACTTAAAAACAGCCAATGATGAGTTGATGAAAATATTAACTGTCAATAGAAATAACACTACCGATTCATATATTCATAATACCGTTTCAATAATTGATATTTACGATTC
>CAYRJP010000010.1:5593-23427 GCA_964424425.1 uncultured Bacteroidales bacterium
TTATGGTTATAAAAAACCTGTTAAGAGAAGAACAATTACAATTGGAAAGCAATATAGATTATGATTAAATTTATTCCTCGAAACATATTCAGGTTTATTTTTCTTATACTTATTCAAGTATGGGTGCTTAACAATATCCAATTTAGCGGATATATAAATCCGTATATGTATATACTTTTTATATTGTTACTTCCCTTTGAAACACCGGGTTGGATGGTTATCATCTCTTCATTTTTCTTGGGATTATCTATTGATATGTTTACCGATACACTAGGGATGCACACTTCGGCATCGGTTCTTATAGGTTTTTTGCGAAAGCATATTTTACAATCAATATCACCTCGCGACGGTTATGAACCCGGAACACTTCCCAGAATATATTATTACGGATTTGCATGGTTTTTTAAATATTCACTGATTCTTACAGTTATTCATCATCTGTTTTTGTTTTCAATTGAAGCATTTAGCTTTCATGCATATTATTATGTTTTATTACGAACAATTTTAAGCACTCTGTTTACACTGTTATTTATTATTTTAAGTCAGTATATTATTTTCAGAAAATAAATTGTTGAGAAAATACAATAACTTGTTTAGTTTATTATGGATCAGTATTTTAACAGAAAATATGTAATAATCGGTATTTTCAGTATCTTAATACTGATATATGTTAGCAGGTTGTTTTCTCTGCAAGTTGTTGACCAATCGTATAAATTATCCGCATCAAATAATGTTTTACGATATGTAACCAAATATCCGTCACGCGGATTAATTTACGACAGAAAAAACACTCTTTTGGTATATAATGAAGCTACCTACGATTTAATGGTTATTCCTAATCAAATAGAAGAATTTGACACTTTACAATTGTGTAAAATATTAAATTTAACCAAAGAGCAAGTTGATAAAAAGTTACAAAAAGCAAAAAACTATTCCGGATATAAAGCATCGGTATTTCAAAAACAAATTTCAGCAAAAACTTACGGAAATCTTCAAGAAAAATTATATAAGTATAAAGGTTTTTTTACACAAACCCGAACACTTAGAAACTATCCTGAGAAAACAGCCGCTCATGTTTTAGGTTATGTGGGTGAAGTTGATAAAAACATAACTAAAAAAAACAGCTATTACAAATCGGGTGACTATATAGGGATAAGTGGAGTTGAAAAATCGTATGAAGATGTTTTACGCGGAAGAAAAGGTGTAGAAATATATTTGGTAGATGTTCATAACAGAATAAAAGGCAGATATAAAAAAGGGAAATATGATTCAACAGCGGTACATGGTGCAAATATTACCCTAACACTTGACAATGACTTGCAAAAATACGGAGAACTTCTTTTACAAAATAAAATAGGAAGTATAGTAGCAATAGAACCTTCAACAGGTGAAATTCTCGCATTGGTTTCATCTCCATCGTATAATCCCGAATTATTGGTAGGACGGAGCAGATCGAAAAATTACGCTATATTGCAAAAGGATACTTTAAATCCTTTATTTAACCGAGCCATTATGGCAAGGTATCCGCCGGGGTCAACATTTAAAACGGTAAATGCTTTAATAGGTCTTCAAGAAGGAATAATAACTCCGTATTCAACATTCCCGTGCTTACCCGGATACACATCGGGAAATTATCATATGGGATGCCACCATCATATAAAAGTAAAAAATGTGGCAATGTCACTACAACTCTCCTGTAATGCTTACTATGCTTATGTTTACAGACTTCTTTTAGATAATAAAAAATACGATGATATCACTGTTGCATTTAATGTCTGGCGAAAATATGTTTTATCGTTCGGATTCGGAAAGAAACTTGGCATTGACTTACCTAACGAAGCAAACGGATATGTTCCTACAATTGATTTTTACAACAGAATATACGGTGAAGGAAGATTAAGATCATTAAATATTTTATCAAATGCAATCGGACAAGGCGAGTTGCTTATGACACCTGTTCAAATGGCAAATATGGCGGCTATAATAAGCAATGGCGGTTATTATTTTACACCACATTTAATAAAAGAAATGCCAAAAGAATTTGAATATAAAAAGAAACCTTTTATGGTAAAACGGTTTGTAGATATCGACACATCGTATTATAAATATATAAAAGAAGGTATGTTTTTGGCAGTAAACGGCAAAAACGGAGGAACAGCACATATAGCAAAAATAAAAGATATTGATGTATGCGGAAAAACAGGAACAGCACAAAATCCGCACGGTAAAGACCACTCTATATTTGTGGCTTTTGCACCGAAAGATAATCCGCAAATAGCCGTTTCGGTATATGTTGAAAACGGCGGCTACGGTGCCACATGGGCTGCTCCGATAGCAAGTCTTATTATCGAAAAATATTTGACGGATACAATTACACGTAAATGGATTGAAAATCGTATTTTAAATGCAAATTTAATTAATGAGAGAGCACAGAAGTAATATTATCAAAAATCTTGACTGGTTCACCATCGGATTGTATTTTTTGTTGGTAACTCTTGGATGGTTCAATATTTATTCGGCTGTTTACAACGAAGAACAATCACATGTATTCGATTTTTCGTTACGTTACGGCAAACAGTTGATATGGATTTTTGCATCATTGGTAATAATACTTGTAGCTCTTATTATCGACAGTAAATTTTACTCAACATTTGCCTATATTATCTACGGTGTAGTAATATTTTTACTTATTTCTGTTTTACTTTTCGGAAAAACAATAAACGGTGCTACATCATGGATTGTAATAGGACCATTGAGAATACAGCCTGCCGAATTTGCAAAATTTGCTACAGCTCTTGCCTTGGCAAAATATTTAAGCAAATATAATTTGAAACCCGAAAAATTTAAAACTTTTCTTGCTTTCTGTGCTATTGTTTTTACTCCTGCATTATTAATATTGCTTCAAAATGATACAGGTTCGGCACTTGTGTTTTTTGTATTTTTCTTGGTTTATTTCAGAGAAGGAATGCCTTTTATTTATCTGGTAATAGGTTTTTTGGCAGCAACACTTTTTATATTATCATTAATTCTCGACAATTATATAATTTTTATAATTCTCGAAATAATGGCATTTACAGCTTTTTATATAACGCGAAAAGATATAAAAAAAACATTTGCGGCAATGGGTTTTTTAATTACCGTAAGTATAATTATATGGACTGCATTTTGGCTGTTAAAGATACCTTTATCAAAAAATGCCGCTATTCTTATCGGTATTGGCGTTTCAACAATCTGGTATCTCGGTAAAATATATAAATATAAACTTAACGAAGCATTTTTGATTCTCACCATACTGTTTTCGTCAATAGCTTTTACTTATTCGGTAGATTATGTGTTTAGCAATGTTCTCGACGGTTATCAACAACGACGCATAAAGGTTTTACTTGGAATAGAATCAGACCCTCACGGAGCCGGCTACAACGTAAATCAGAGTATAATAGCAATCGGTTCGGGAGGTCCTGCGGGTAAAGGATATTTACAAGGAACTCAAACAAAGTTTAAATTTGTGCCCGAACAAAGCACCGATTTTATATTTTGCACGGTTGGCGAAGAGTGGGGATTTTTCGGAACATCAATAGTATTGTTTTTATTTTTAATTTTAATGATAAGAATTATTATTCTTGCCGAAAGACAAAAATCAAAATTTTCAAGAGTTTACGGTTATAGTGTGGCTGTAATAATATTTTTTCATGTAGCAATAAATGTAGGTATGACAATAGGTTTAGCACCTGTTATCGGCATTCCTTTGCCATTTTTCAGTTATGGCGGCTCTTCGCTTTGGGGATTTACTTTTTTGCTGTTTATTTTTCTTAAACTTGATGCTAATCGTGAACAGTTAATTTTTTAACTATTAAAAATCAAAAGAAACCCTCACTCCCACTCCGTAAAATGAGCTGCCTTTAAATCCTGTAAACACCCCAACTTTTCCCTGAAAAAATATATCTTCTAAGGCATATCCTGCTTCGTAATAAGGCAAATGTCCTTTTACCAAAAGTATATTGGCAAATAAATTCTCTGTCCACATTGTATTACTTATAAAAGGAAGGCGTTTTAAAAGTAAAAATTGAGACGTATATTTTAAATGTCCTTCGATAAAACGGTCGATTGTGCTATATTCATAATTATTTATCAAAAAATAAGAATTTTTAAATGTTCTTGTGGTAAAAGGTTCTTGTATAGTGTTAAAATGATAAAAATTTGAAAAATGAACATCTTTAATATTAAAATATATAGCAGTATTAACACGATATTGTAACGATGAAACACCGTAAAAATCTATTTTTTGGTCAACAGAAAAATTCAATGATTGATATTGTGAATATTCTGAATTTATACGGGGAGCAAAAGTATAAAACAAACCAAAAGTAGGCCATTTACTTTTTACATAATACTTTCTTTCTTTATATTTCCGGTAATAATATTTTGGTGTATATCTGAATCCCGTAGCAAATAATAAAACTTTTGACGGTTTTAAATTTGTGGCAGAAATATTTTCATTTATCGGAATATTCGGTTCATAATCTTTATCAGGATAAAATATTGAAAAATTTGTATTATTGCTCAATGTATCTGTTTTTTGCCATTTTGTTGCAAAATACCACTTTGTCCCGTTTGCAACTTCTACTTGATTTTTTATTTTAAAATAAGTTTTGTTGTAAAGTTTAATATAATTTTGTTTCAACATTAAATTATAAACAGCATTTAAGTTTTCGTTTATAGTATTTTCCCGTTGAAAATTTGCTGCATATTTTCCTCCTGAAAATTCTAAAAACCCGTTTTTTTTCGGCAGATACGATATTAGCATAGAGCTGTTCCCGAAAAACACATCTCTTTCAAACGAATATCCTGCCTTTACTTTTAAGGTGGCAAAATTAAGAGAATCGTATCTCCATCTTATTTTAAACGATTGTTTTATTTGAAGTCCATCAACAGGGTTAAAACCTACGTTTTTTAAACTTAATAATCCGGGATAGTGCATATAAAGTTTTTTGTGACGTTGCCAAGATGAGTTTCCCCATAAAGCAGTATTAATAATCTTTGAAAATGTTGAAGATGAATCCTCTTTTTCTTTTTCTTCTTTTGTTTTTTTATAACTTATTTTTTCGTCTTCCGATATAGGCACAGGTCGCACCGAATCCCAATACGTAGAATCGTGTTTCATGGCATCTTTGTTTATGTGCTGCTTGTATGTTGTTTTTATCTCCAACGGATTATCATCTTTTAATTCTTCTATTATTGAAGCCTTTTTTGCCATCAATTTCTGCATTTTTATCATCTCTCGTGTAGTAGGCTCGTCTTTTTGCAAAAGATTATTTAATTTTTTATTAATCTCTTTTATTTTTTTGTCATCAAAAGGCAAAGAGTCTTTTTTTTGTTTATACTTACTGTTTTCGGCAAGTTTATTATAGTCAAAGGCTTTTTTTACTTTTGTATAATCAAATTCAGGATTAATAATAACCGAATCGTATTTAATAGTTGAAGTATAAGTCATACTCGCTTTAAACCCCATCATATTCATATTTGCGTCAACAAATAAATTTACCGGAAGATAACTGTTGCCTTTCACCGGAGCATATTGCTGTTTTATTTTTATTGTGGTCGAAAAAGGTTTAATCATTAAATCGTAACTGTATAAACACCATAAATCTTCAATAATATACAAGTACCCTTTCATCAGCAATTTACTTTTTCGCTTGGGAATAACTTTTATTTTATTGATAAACCAAGCACCGTCTTGAAGCAGTCCTTCGTATTTAAATTTATAATGAGCAAAGGCATTTGGTGCAAACGGAGATAGGTAAAGTCCGTCTTCGGATTCGTAAATGCTACCTGAAAGCAACCCCATAACAGGAACTTCGCCATCGCCAATCGGGAAAGAATTATTTACCGATATTACCTCTTGATTATAATTATCGGGAGCTTTAAAACGAATTTTATTAATTGATTCATTTACATAAGTTACATTTTCTTTTGGTGTTTCTCCGTTTATAACAAAGCTCTTTTTCAGCAATTTAGGAATATGTATAATTTTTATCGAACCTTTTATATAAACATCGGAAGTATATGATTCTGTTTGATTTAAGAAAGCAGGTACTCTTGCTATAGCTTTTCGCATTATTGAATATGCAGGATCTTCACCATCGGCTCTCACTGTCACACCCGATAAAATATACGATTGCATCCCTAATTGGATTTTTAAAACAATATCTTTATTTGTTACGGTTACTTTCTTTTCTTGCGGAGCATATCCCATCGACCGAAACGAGATTGTATATATTCCGGATGTAACCGGTATAAAAAACTTGCCTTGTTGATTTGCACAAGTGCCGGTTTGCAGCTCTTCAATATATATAGTAGCAAAAGGTATGGGTTTGTTGTCGGTATTGGTAACTATCCCTGATATTTTTTGTGAAAAAATATTAAACGGAAACAATATTATAAAATAAGCAATGAGCAGTTTTTGTTTCATTTAGGTTTATGATTTCTTATAAAGACGTAAGTTCTAAATTTATATTACATAATATTTATGGTTTATTAATTTTTAATGTTATCTTAATTTTGTAACTACCAAATTAAATAATTATAACCACGACATGAATCTTTTTTAAAAGACTCTCTTTCTATTATTATAATTATCTTTAAATCAACAATTCATACCGTAATCTCTAAAATACGATATAAACTTTACAAATTTAAAGTATTACTATTTATTGATTGTTTTGCAGATTTAAAGTTGCTTTTTTTTAATGGATGATGTTATTTAACACAAAAAAGAGGCTTAAAAAATATCTACATTTGAAAAGTTTTTCTTTTAGTGTAACTATTTAAAAAAATAGTAGTCTATTAAAAGTAACCAAAAAAGATATTTATCATGTTAGTATTATTAATTGTAGCAATAGGTGTTCTTTTATCTTCATTCTTTATGAGATAATTGTCCTAAGATTTTTTTCATGTTTTCTTCAAAAACTTCTATCTTCAAACTAGGATTAAAGTTTTCATTTGAAATAAATTTTGCAGTTTTTACATTCAAATATCCTTTTATAAAATGCGGTGCTAAACAATGAATAGCATCTTCACCTATACCTTCTTCATCTGTATTTATTGCTAATACCTCCGAAAAATGTATATCTGTATGGGCAATTTTTTGCGTATAACTTTCTATTATCTCTTTTGATATTTGAATTATTATTGTATAATTACCATAGGCTTTTCGTATTTGCGAGAAATATTTTATTCCTATGGGGTCTTTAGCCGATACCATATCAGTAGTGTAATCCAAATACCCTTGAAACTCAAATCCTTGTTTTAATATCTCTTCTGCAATTTGTTTTGACCTTGTATTATGTAAAAATGTTAAAACATTTTCTGTTTCTGAAATAACCTCATACAGTTTTGTAAGATATTGAGTATCCAGTAAAAACATAAAACAAATTTATTTAGTGGTTTTATTAATTTCGTTAAAAATAACGTTCTTCATTTCATCAAACTCTTTTCTGTTATATAAACGAGTCAGAAAAATAATTTCTCCTTCTCTGTTAATAATAACATTTCGAGTAACACCGGCTTTTTTAAGAGCATATTTTGCAAATATTTCAGACCCGGGATCTAATGCCAACGGATAAGTAATTTTAGTTTGTGATGCAAATTTATTTACAATATCCAAAGGTTCATCTCTGTCAATACCAATTAACACAAAATCTTTATCTTTTAACTGTTGCCATATTTCACTTTCGATAAAAGGCATCTCTTTGCGACACACACTACACCAACTGGCTGTAAATTGCAACATTACAACTTTGCCTTTTTGGTTTGAAAGTTTAAATGTCTTTCCGTTATTTAATGTAGTCTCAAAATCGGGAGCCGTATCGCCTACATTTACGATATATCCTCTATTATTACTACTATTCTTGCATCCTATTACTGTTGCCGATATCAAAAAAAGCAACAAAAAATAAAAAATTTTATTATTCATTTAAAAAAAGATTTGTTTCGTAAAAAGCAGAAGTAAGTAATTGTATTAACAAATTTAATTTTTATTAATTGATTTAAAAAAAAAAATTGATTATTTTAATAATATTCTCAACAAAACGAAACTTTTTGTGTTTTTAATAGTAAAATAACATTACCAAATTTCTGAAAATTCACTATAATGAGTAAACAATTTATAATTGAAAAAACAAAAAAAACTCCTCGAGTTTTTTTTGATACCGAAGCCGGAATCCTTGACATCAAAGGTTACTCTTTACCTCCTGATGCAAAAGAGTTTTATACTCCGTTATTTGCTGTTGTTGAAGAATATCTTAAATCACCGCAGCAACAAACAGAACTTAACTTTTATATTGAATATTTCAATACCAGTTCGTCAAAAGTTATTTTACAACTGATAAAAACATTTGTCGTTCTTAAAAATATGGGTAAAGATATAGTATGTAATTGGTTTGTTGATGAAGACGATGCTGATATGATTGAAGCCGGTAATGAATATAAATCAATTATTAATTTTACTTTTAATGTATTATCGGTAAAGGAATAAGTATTAGTAATATTCTTTGAAAGATAAGATTTGCACAAATAACATATAAACTTCTGTTATTTAATAAAGACAAAGTTCATAGTAATCTGTTTATTATCAAATGATGCTATTTATTAATGGTTTTTTACTTAAACACTAAACTTTTGCTATAAATATTGCAATTCTCAACTATCCGCCATTTTACTACAAAAACACGAATAACTTTATAAACTTTCAACTTATATCTTTATTCTTACCTGAAATTTTATTTCCGATTTTGTGTTTCCTTCAATTGTATTTAATCCCGAACCTATTTCATCTCTGTCGGCAAACCATGTTTGTGAAAACCTGAGCCAAAAAGTTACTTTGCTGTTTATGCTGTAATTTACCATTAAATAAGTTCGTGTGCCTTTACCGTAAAGCGGAGGCACCGAATAGGCATTCAAAACATCGTTTTCGTAAGTGTAAATTCGTGTGTTGTAAGAATCGGTATTAAAAACAGCATATCTGAAAACAACTGCCAAAGGATATTTATCGGGGCGATAAATAATATCCTGATAAACCATAAATCCTTTTTCGTTAACAGAATCTTTATCGAATCCGCTTAGCTCAATACGGTTTCGCAGCTCCCAATTTTCTGCGGGCGAATACTGCAAATGGTAACGCAACATGCTTTTTGTTGCAGGTGTTAATTTTATAATATTTTCATTGTCAACGGCAAAGTTCACCTCTTTTGTTTCATTTTTGTATCGCCAATACATGCTCACATTTCTGCTTACGGTAAAGTCGGCTTGTATCAAATAATCGTCGCCTTTTGATGGAGCATAAGCACCTGTTTTGAGCCACGGAAATTTAAAAAAATCGTAATATGCCGATATTTTCCATTTCCTTACGGGAAAAATTTCAGCACCGAGATAAAAACCCTCTTCGTTTTGAGTTCTCGACCCTTCGGCAAAAGCATTGGCATACAAAGCCTGATAATTACTTTGATAATTACGATATAAAACCGATGCTCGCAATTGCGATGCAAGCTCAAACAGTGCTCCTGCAAGAAGAGCTTTTCCTTTGTTTTCGGACATTGCAACTTCACCGAAAAAAAATATTGATTTTAAACGATATTCAAAGTCGGTACTTAAATTATAGTTTTTATCACCACTAAATCTGAATTTGTTTATCAAGCTGTTTGCCGGCTGAAACGGTATATTAAATTGATATTTCACTCCCGACATTCCTATTTTAAAATTGTTGTGTCGCCAATTGACATTTGCCCCGTAAAGAGTTTCTGTTACCGACTTTTCGTTGTTTTGTTCGGTAGGAACGGCGTGGATACCTGAATTTAAAAAGGATGTAAAGACAAGTCTGTTGTTTACGGTATCAATAACTGTGGTGTTTGCATCAATATTTTTATACGACCCGAAAACCGATAAGCTGAAATCGCCTTTACTTACAGTTACTCCTCCACCGCGTAAAAACGCATTCTCATCGGTTGACGAATATTTTCTCAACCCCTGACCGCGTTTGCGAATGTCCATTACATACGACGATTTGTCGGTTGCCATATACGACCACATCATCAATCCTTGTCCTATATTTACTTGATAATCACCAACTACTGCTGTTTTTAAAATACCAATATCGTTAATTTGAAAATGTGCCGAATAAAAGTCGAATCCCGAAGATTGTTTTCCCGCAAAAAATTGTTCTCCCGGGTCTTTTTCTGCAGTAATTCCCCACAAAATGCGGTTTTTATAGTTAAATTTATAACGCGAATACACTCTTAGTCTGTTACCTTTATAATATCTGTCGGGATTTATTTTATAAACGGAATCTTCTACACCGGTAAACCCTTGCGGAGTTTCAATAATTGACGATACTCTGCCAAAAACGGAATGATTACCATATTTTACTGCTTTTTTAAAACTAAACGGTTCTTGATTCTTGCTACCCGAAACAGTAATAAACGGCAATAGTTTTTTTATTGTGGAATAATCAAAACCGTCAATAAGTTGAAGTTCGTAAACAGTAACCAATGCACCATACTTTTTTATGTAATCTCTTAAACTTTTTATTTGAAAATCACTTAAAAAATATAACTTTTCAAGTGTTTCAACCGATGCGGTGTTTATATTTACAGGATTATTTAAAAAATAATACAAGTTATCGGTGATTTGCGAATAATCTGCTTCGCCTTTTCTGTTTTGAGCTATCTCTTCAATCAAATCTTCAATGGCTTGTTGTCCCGTTTTATCTTCTTGTGAATACAGTTGAGACGCAAAAAAAGTAAAAAGCACAAAAAAACATATCTTTAAAAAAAAATTATCGCTTATCAAGGCAGTTTTTTGCATCCGTGTTATCGGTTATAATGTTTTTACTAATACAAATTTAGCATATTACTTTACATCTGCAATATTAGTGTCTATAACCATATATCCGCAAGAATTTTTGTAAACTTCATTGTTATAAATAATTAGACCTAACAGGTTAAACTCTTAATTATTTAATTAATTGATAACCAATAAAAACCTGTTAGGTGTTGCGGATTTAAGATATAAGAAAATACCGTAAATTATTTAGGATTTTAGGTATCTTTGTTTTTTATTTATTACAAATACATATAACTTTTAACTTTACAAACTTTATAACTTTCAACTAAAATATTATGTCGGATAAAAAACTTTTTTTACTTGATGCTTATGCACTGGCTTATCGTTCGTATTACGCATTTATAAAAAATCCCCGTATCAATTCAAAAGGCGAAAATACTTCGGCTGTTTACGGCTTTGCAAATTCACTACTCGAAGTAATTAACAAATATAAACCCGATTATATAGGCGTGGTGTTTGACCCGTCGGGACCGAATTTCAGACACGAAATGTATAAAGAGTATAAGGCAAACCGCGAAGCAATGCCCGAAGATATGCGTCAATCTATTCCTTACATTAAAGAGATGATAGAGGCTTTTAATATTCCCGTACTCGAAGTTAAAGGGTTTGAAGCCGACGATGTGATAGGCACTCTTGCAAAAAAAGCCGAAAAAAACGGTTTCGAAGTGTTTATGATGACTCCCGATAAAGATTACGCTCAACTTGTATCCGACAATATTTTTGTTTTTAAACCTGCTCGCGGAGGTAATCCGCCCGAAATATGGGATGCCGAAAAGGTAAAAGAGAAATTTAAAGTTTCACCCGAAAATATTATCGACCTGCTCGGTTTGATGGGCGACAGTTCGGATAATGTTCCGGGATGCCCGGGAATAGGACCAAAAGGAGCCGAAAAACTGATAACCGAATACAGCTCAATAGAAGGTGTTTATGAAAATATTGATAAACTGAAAGGCAAGCAAAAACAAAACTTAATTGATTTTAAAGACCAAGTGCTTTTATCAAAAAAACTTGTAACAATCGACACCGATGTTCCCATTGAATTTAGCGAAAAAAATTTGACAATGGAAAAACCCGATGCAAAAAAAATCAAAGACCTTTTTGAACGTCTTGAATTTAAAAACCTTGTTTTCAGAGTTCTCGGCGAACAAGCACCGGCAAAAAAAACCACTGCAAAACAACCCGATGCAGTGCAAGGCTCATTATTCGACGGATTTGAACAACAGAATACCGACAGTGAAAACGAATCTGAAAAGGAGCATTTGAAAAACATTGAATCTGAGAATGTTAATTATATTTTGGTGCAAACCGATAACGAAATAAATGAACTTGTAAAAAATTTATCTGATAAAAAAGAAGTATGTTTCGATACCGAAACAACTTCGCTCGAAATACATTCGGCTAAACTTGTGGGGCTGGCTATTGCCGCCGAAAAAAACAGTGCTTACTATATTCCTTTTGATAAAAACGAAGATAATACCGTTGCAAAATTAAACCTGCTGAAACCGTTTTTTGAAAATAAAAATATTTTAAAAATAGGGCAAAACATTAAATATGATATTATGGTGTTGATGAATTACGGCATTGATGTTAAAGGTAAGTTTTTCGATACTATGATAGCTCATTATCTGATAAAACCCGAACAACGTCACAACCTTGATGAGCTTGCCCGCACCTATTTACAATACGACACCGTAAAAACAGAGGAACTTATCGGTAAAAAGGGCAAAAATCAACTTAGTATGGCGGACATTTCCGTTGACAAAGTTAAAAATTATGCCTGCGAAGATGCCGATATTACTCTGCAACTTGTTCCGCATCTGCGAAAGCAACTGAAAAAGAGCGGTATGGAAAAACTGTTTTCGGATATTGATGTGCCGCTGTTGCAGGTGCTTGCCAAAATGGAATATGAGGGCGTGCGAATTAATGCCGGTGAGTTAAAACAATTTTCTGATGAGCTGAAAAAAGAGGCTGTGGAGATTGAGAAACGCATCTACGAACACGCAGGAACAGAATTTAACATTGCATCGCCCAAACAACTCGGCGAAATATTGTTCGACAGGATGAAAATTATTTCAAATCCTAAAAAAACAAAGACAAAACAGTATTCTACGGGTGAAGAAATTCTTGTGAAATTAAAGGATAAACACCCGATTATTAACGATATTCTTGAATATCGTTCATTGAAAAAACTTATTACAACTTACGTTGATGCACTACCTGCTTTAATTCATCCGAAAACGGGAAAGATACACACATCATACAATCAAACGGTAACGGCAACAGGAAGGTTAAGCTCAAACAATCCCAACTTGCAAAACATTCCCATTCGCGAAGAGCGAGGAAGAAAAATTCGCAAAGCATTTATTCCGTCAGACAAAGACAGAGTATTGCTTGCCGCCGATTATTCGCAGATAGAACTAAGAATTATGGCTCACTTGTGCGGTGATGAGAATATGATAAACGCATTTAAACACGATGAGGATATCCACGCCGATACTGCCGCACGCATTTTTAAAATAGATAAAAGTGAAGTTACCCGACAGCAACGTGGATTTGCAAAAGGTGCCAACTTCGGCATTATTTACGGAATATCATCTTTCGGGCTGGCTCAAAACCTGAACATTTCGCGTAAAGAGGCAAAAGAAATTATCGACAGTTATTTTGAAAGCTATCCGCGGGTAAAATCATTTATGGATGAAAGCATAAAAATAGTTAGAGAAAAAGGATATGCCGAAACTATTTTCGGCAGACGGCGTTATCTGCCCGATATTAATTCAAACAATGCCATAGTGCGAAGTGCCGCCGAGCGAAACGCCATAAATGCTCCGGTGCAAGGAACTGCTGCCGATATTATTAAAATTGCAATGATAAATATCGACAAACGTTTCGATGCGGAAGGTATAAAATCAAAAATGATTCTTCAAGTGCACGACGAACTTGTGTTTGATGTGTATAAATCGGAACTTGAAAAGGTTAAAGATATTGTAGTGTATGAAATGGAAAATGCCGCCAAACTGCAAGTGCCGCTTACCGTTGACACGGGAATCGGTGACAATTGGTTAGAAGCTCATTAAACTTAAAATCAGGCAACAATAAACAAGGTTTGCCGAGAATATAAAACACGATGATAACAAGCAACTTATACACTTTTTAATTGAGAATGTAAACTTTATTAATGTTCAATAAAAAGTTTATTTTAAAAAATACAGTCAAGACTTCGCTTAATTAATAATTTGTAAAATTAAAAATATAGCGAAATCTTGACTTTTTAAATATTCTTTAAAAGTATTGTGTTTTTATCTGCGGCGTTTAATTTTAGGCACATAATCACGACCTGTCAATCCAAAGTCGGTTCTACGATTTATCTGATGACAAATTTCTCTTTGTTCTTCAGAAGGAAGAGCATCAATAAAAGCAGGAGTTAAAATATCACCTTCTTTTAAGAAATCGTATTTTTTAGCTGTAGCCTTATCAATCTCTTTCGGCATTGTTTCACCATAACCTTTTGACGACAGACGTTCTTTATCAATTCCGTAGGTAATAAGAAAATCAACAACGGATTGGGCACGTTTAGCCGATAGTTCAAGGTTTGCTTGGTCGCTTCCGCGATAGTCGGTGTGCGAACCTATTTCAATAGTAATATTGGGATTATCGTTAAGGATTTCCACAAGCTCTTCGAGAGCAACTAACGATTCGGGACGTAAATTCCATTTACCGAAGTCATACATAATTCCGGGCAAATCGATACGGGAATCGTCGGGTGACATAAAAATATCCATTCTAAACTCTTTACTGGTAGTAAGTCCTTTGGTAGATTCTTTTCCTTTTGCATTAAGAAAACCACCACGTTTTACAACAATACGATAATCGGCATTAGGTCCTATTTTAAAGGTAAAAGTTCCATCGTTTTCTGTTTTCTTAGATACATTTGTTCCGTCACTACCTATAAGAGTAACACTTGCCCCGGCAATAACATCTTCTGTTTTTTGATTAAGAACTCTGCCTATCAGTTTAAATTCAATTGGCGGCAATGAGAATTGATAAATATCGTCGCTTCCCTTTCCTCCTTTTCTGTTCGATGACAGATATCCGCGTTCCTTTTCTTTTTCAAAAATAATCCCGAAATCATCGGCAGGCGAGTTAATGGGATATTTCATATTTTGAATTTTCCACGAGCCGTCAGTATTTTCAGTTGCCATAAAAATATCCAAAGCTCCCATTCCGGGATGCCCGTCAGATGAAAAATATAGAGTTCCGTCGTGATGAATATATGGAAAAACTTCGTTTCCGGGGGTATTAATATCGGTTCCCATATTTTTAGGAGAGCTCCATTCTCCTGTTTTTGATGTTCTTGTAACTTTCCAGATATCTTTTCCTCCTTGTCCGCCACGCATGTCAGCTGCAAACAAAAGAGTCAACCCATCGGGGCTTATTGCAGGATGTCCTACAGTAATGGTGTCGGCAACAAGAGTTAAAGGTTCGGCTTTTCCCCATTCAATTCCCGATTTTTTTGATACAAAAATTTTACAAGTCATATTTCCTTCTTTATCTTCTCTGAAACTTGTAAAATAAAGAGTATTTGCTTTTTCATTAGTGCTTGGTGCACCCTCATCAAATTCAGTATTAACATTTTCACCAAGCGGAACAGGTTCGCCCCATTTTCCTTTGCGGTCAACGCGTGTTTTAAACAAGTCGCTGTAATATTCACCCGTAACATCACTTGTTTTGTTACCTGTTGCTCCTTCCCGCGACGAACTGAATATTACTTGTTTATAATCACTTTTCCCCCATGCCGGTCCGTAATCCGATTGACGTGAATTAAAATATTGCATGTTTTCAACTCGATAGCGAGTAGGGTTTTTCATCCATCTAATAGACAATTCGCATGACTTTATTCCTTTATCGGCACGATTATCTGACGGAACCAATTCTTTAAATTTTTTATATTGCTCCAGAGCTTCATCATATTTCCCGTTTGACCTTAGTGCATCGGCATAATACAAAACAGCAATCGGATTGGGGTATCTTTTGCGTATAGCTTTGTTATACCAAACCTCTGAATGTCGTGTATCTTGAATTTTACGATAACATTCAGCTGTTTTAAATGTTATTAATGCTTTTTGCTCTTTGTTTTTTGCTTTAGCATACGAGTATTTATACAAATCTATTGCTTCGTAATATTTCCCCGAATTAAAAGCTTTGTCAGCTTTAGCTGTAACATCCTTTTGTGAAAATACCGAAATCGAAATAAATAAAATTCCGATTATTGTAAATATCTTTTTTGTCATTATATAAAAGATAAAATAGTGTTAACAAACTTAAATTATACGAAAATAACTAATTTCTGCAAACAGATTGTAAAAATTAAATATTATCTAATTTACAAATATATAAAATTGACAGACAATATATTCGTGTCTAAAATATAATCTTCTATTTTTTTAACTATATTATTCGGAAAATATTGTATTTATAATCCGTAAACAAAGATGTTTTGGGTTTAAGGGCTAAAAAAAGCATACTTACAAAAAATGAAGTATGCTAAAACTTAATTTTAACTTTTACTAATATTAACGAATCGAATACGATGGTTTATGTTGCTCAACAGCAGACATTGAAGTAATAACTTTTTTACTGGTTAGTTTAGTAAAAATTTTTGTTATTACCTCATATGAGTCAAGAATCAAGTCGATAATTGTTAATATTAAAATTGCACTTCTTACTATCATGCTACAAATATAAGCAGTTTTTTTAAGCTACAATTTTTCATTTGATTAACGGCTTATTTATTTACATAAATGCAATATCTATTTTTTTCTTATAACAAAAAGTCCATCCCTTACGGGGAAAATCACATTTTCAACATTAATATCATTTTTTACCATTTTGTTAAATTCTATTAACCCCTTTGTGTATGTATCGTTTTCTTGAACCTGCCTGTTTATTTTTCCATACCATAAAACATCATCGGCAATAATAAATCCTCCCGATTTTACTTTATCAATAACCAATTTATAGTAATCGGGATATTGACGTTTATCGGCATCAATAAAAACCAAATCAAACATTTCGTTTAAATTTGGAATTATTTCGCAAGCATCACCAATCAAAAAATTAATTTTATTTTTATAAATACTTCTGTTGAAAAAAGAGCGTGTAAAATCTTCAAGTTCATCATTAATATCAATGGTTGTAATTTTCCCGTTTTTTTTCAATCCTTTTGCTAAACATAAAGCTGAATATCCTGTAAAAGTGCCCAATTCAAGAATATTTTCGGGTTGTATCATACAACTTATCATTTCAAGAATTTTGCCTTGCAGCTTTCCCGACACCATTTGCGGACGTAATACTTTCAGATAGGTTTCTCGCTCCAGTTCATCAAGTAACAAGTCGGTTCCCGACATATGTTCGTATATATATTGTGTTACATCTTCATCAAATCTTTGCATAATGTTAATATTTAATACCAAAGTATTACAAAAAATATAATTTGCTTTTAAATTACACAATCTTATTTGCCGGTATTTTTCCGTTTAAAAATTCAAGAATATTCTCAGCGGCACATTTGGCAATATCTACTCTTGTTTCAATAGTTCCGGTTCCTATATGCGGAGTAAGCACTACATTATCAAAAGTTAATAATTCAGATGAAATTTGCGGTTCATTTTCAAAAACATCCAGTCCTGCTCCTGCTATCTGCTTATTTTTCAATGCATTAATTAATGCCTTTTCGTCAATAACCGCACCGCGAGCTGTATTAACAATAAATGCCGAATTTTTCATCAATGCAAATTCCTTGTTGCTTAACAAATGCTGTGTTTCGGCAGTAAGCGGCACATGTAAAGATATTACATCGGCTGTTTGCAACAACTCTTCAAAAGGTACACTTTTTACTCGCAAATCTTGCTCTTCAAGATAAGGCAACACATTTCGTTTGT